>DUZD01000010.1 GCA_013349695.1 Rhodospirillaceae bacterium | reverse complement strand
GAATAGAACTTCCGCTGTCCCCGGACGGGGCGTTCGATGCGTTTTTGGCCCATGCCAAATGGTTGGCACTTTGGCCCATGCCAAATGGTTGGCACTTTGGCCCATGCCAAATGGTTGGCAATGTTCGGTCGCGTCGATAAGCAGGATTTCAAGATCGTCCCGCTTGAGCGTGCGGTCCTTCTTGATCCCGGTGACCCGCGCGACAATGGGTTCGAGAACGGCGAAGCGGCGGGTGATTGTTGAATAGTCGACCCCGAACAACGCGCCGGTGAACGGGTCATGGCTTCCGTGGGCCGGTTCCTGACCGAAAAGCCGCGGCTGAAGGTCAACGCCAGGACCGCGCCGCCGCATGATCAGCCCATACACAACTTTTGACAATAGCTCCTGAGGCTGTCCGGGCGGCTCTTCAGAGTGTACAGGATTCACTGTCGGCCAGGGACGATGAGATGGATCGGCTTATCGTCCACCGACACCTTGAAGGGCACGCGCTCGAAGAGGTCGCCGTCGCCCTGAACCGGATCGCCTTCCGGCCCGGTGACGGTGACGCGCGTGGCCCGAACCACCTTGACGTCGGGCAGCGAATCGAGACGCCCGAAGGCAACCGCGGCCCCGTAACGAACGACGTTCGCAAAGCCGCGCAGGTTGACGGCAACGACCGTCAGGAAACGCTCTCCCAGGTCGGCCTCGGGCGCGATCACGAACGGCCCGGCGTAACGGCGGGAGCGGGTGACAACGACGCTCGTCGCCTCGAACTCCTCGCCGTTGGCACGCACCCGGTAGGGCCCGTACCGGAACGTCCCGAGGAAGGAGAAGGAAAAAACCGCGCCCACGTAAGCGAGCCTGCCCAAATAGCGCTTGAGCCCGAGATGGACCCGTTCGACGGCCCAGGCGTCGAGCCCGACGCCGACCATGAGGACGAAACGCCGGCCGTTCACGATCCCGGGGAAGACGCGCCGGGTCCGCCCTTCCAGGATCACGCGGGCGAGGGCGTGGGGCGAACGGGGAAGGCCGAGCTCCCACGCCAGCACGTTGGTCGTCCCCAGCGGAATGAATGCCACCGGCAGGCTGTTTTCTCCCAAGCCGTTGATTACTTCGTTGACCGTGCCATCGCCGCCGGCGACCACGATGACGTCGAAATCCTCGGCCGCCCGCGCCTTCCCGGTGGCGTCGCCGGGCGCCTCGGTCTCGAGCTCCGTAACCCGCGCGCCGGCCAGCCGCAGATAACGAACGACCCGGCGCAGCTTGCCCCGCCGCCGCCAGCCGGCGACGGGATTGTGGATCACGAGGATATGGAGTCGGTGCGTGCTCATCGAACGTACATGTCACCTCTGAAAAAGAAACCGCAAGCCGCCGTCGCCGCGGTCCAGCGGAGCGCGGTAATATGATTGGGTGTCAGGCGCGTACCGATAAAGGGGTGAAAACAAGCCCGCGCCGCCCGCCGGGTCCACGAATGATACCGGAGATTCTGATCTTCAGCCATCGGCTTCAGCTATCTTGCTCTCGGATGTCTGGCGGGTTTTCATCCAATGACGGCCCTCGATTCCCTGCCATATTACCAATGCCGGAACACCCAACATGACGTGGCGGACACGCTTCACCAGCGACAGGGCGAGACCGATATCCGGCGTCAGCCCGATCATCTGAGCGAGCACCATATATCCCGCTTCCTGTGCCCCCAGTGCCCCCGGCATGGCAAAAGCGGCCGAACGCACCGCCTGCCCCAAGGCCTCGAGGGCAAAGGCCTCCGTCCAACCGACTGGGTGGCCCATGAAATAGAGGATCAACCAGACCTCAACCGCTCCCGCCGCCCGAGCCAGCGTATGCAGAAGCAAGCCGCCGCCACAGGATGATCCACGGCGATACATGACCCAGGCTGAATCGTGAATACCCTCCACATCCACCCGGGCTCTCCGGTCCAAGGGCATCATTTTGACCAATAGCTTCTCGGTCAGATGAAGCAGACCCCAGCGCTGAGCCAACAGGAACCCGATTAACAGCGGCAACATGATCAACAGTCCGACAATCATGCCGCTCAGCCATTCCCTGTTGTCGCCGTCGAACAGCAGGGTCACGCCGGCAAAGGCGATAAAGAACTGAGAAAAGACATCGAGAGTCTTGTCGACCACGGCGCTAGCGCTCACCGTATTGGTCGCGCCGCCCCGCTGGATCAAGAGTCTGGCTCCCACAATGTCTCCACCCACCTGCGCCACCGGCAGTAATGTATTGACGCCTTCACGCACCCAGCGGCCTAGGAAAAAAAACCAGATGCCCGCCGGAGCATCTCCCTGGAACAAGCCCCGCCATGCAAATGCGGCGAGCGCAATCGGCACAAAATGAAAGCCGACGACGAGGAAAACACCGAAACCGACGCTCAACACGGCCTCGCCGATGACGATGAAGCCCCGCCAGGCAATCAGAGCCGTCACCGCCGCGAGCCCCAAGACGATGCTGATTGCGACACTGGGTTTCATGGCCTTCATGACGCCCTCCCGCCCGCTTCGTGGAACTCCGCGGCAAAAGATGTCGGATAGAGCCCGAGATCATGGAACAGTTCGCCGATTCCGGCATCGGTCAGGGCAATATGTTCCTCGTCTTGCGTGCCGCCAACGAGTCCGGGATGCAGATGGACCTCGGTCAGGCCCTGCTTCGGCAGGTTATCCAGAATGCCCGCCAGAGCGTCTACGGTGATCTGGCCTGTATGGCTCATCCAGAACAAGTAATCGTTGCAGCCAACATTTTCCATGCAACCATCAAATCCATGGTGATGGTAGCCGAAGGCGGTGTCTTGGGGAACATTGAAACGAGTTTCGGGCCGTGTGATTGGGCAGGCATCCTTGGAATGACAGGAATGACCGTTGTTTGGCTATGAAGAGAAGCTTCAAAAGCCACGTCGTTATGACCGCTTTCGGGGTGTAAAGCGGACCATTAATCGATTGCGTCGCCGCATGCTTCGAGGGCTTCGCCAGCCGGGTCGCCAACCACCGGAATGACCTTCACCACCGCGCCCGTGACGCGGCAAGGTAAAGCAGCCACCGAGCACCCAGTCAAAAAAACTCCAAGCACGAACAGCACCGCCAAAAAACGGGAATTCATCGCCAATCTTTCGACATGTAAGCCAATATTTCCCAGATAGCCTTAAAACTCACGGCGAACTCAGGGCGATTGTACTCAAATCCCACCGCCATAAAAATAGTTTATCCTCCGCGGCCATCCGACCCAATGTCCGGGTTTGGCTGTGTGTCACGAGTATCGCCGGTCCAAACGGCGCTGCGCAACTGTACGAGAGATGAAGGAGGGCCCTTCGGGTTCGGCGATCAGGAGCCGAACCCAAGCTACCGCGAGCCGCCGTGGTCAAAAGCCATGGTGGTGAGGGTTGCGGAAAAGTCGGGACGATGATCCCGGCAAGCAGGGTTGATGCCACTGTTTGCGACGAAGAACCGCTCCGGCGTAGGCCGAGAAAATCTACCGTGAGGTAAAACGGTGGGAGAGGTGTGTCTGGATGACGAGAAAACTAGCCGAATGAACTTCCGAACACAGACAAACCATCAAATTGGGACTGTCGTATGGCCGAAGAGAGGGATCTCTTCCTTCCGTGGTTGTCTTTGCCTACGATTGGCTCCGATGGAAGTCTATCCGGGAAATGTCGAATATAATGATTCTTATACCAGAATCCGGCTGCGCTGTCGTCAAATCACACGGTCATCTGGGCAATGCGTGCTCGGATGCACAGCGAAAATACGTTGTCACCAACCACTTATTCAACGGGGTTTTGGAGCGCTCGAACAGCGTGCCGACCGTGACCGTGAATTGCTCAAGGCAGTCGTGAATGTTTGACATAGCGGTTTCTCCTTCTCCTTGGGAGCTAACCTACTATAAACATTATGTTTTGTCAAGGTGAACAAAGCCGAAACTCGACTAAATCCGGCAATCGATCGTTCTTCGTTTACGGGCTTCGGAAGAACGAAAAAGACAACATCGGCGGCGGCGAGAAGCGCGCCTTGAAGGCATTGGCGAAAGAACTGCTTGAGCTTGACGCACCCAAGGTCAAACGGGCGATCAAGGCGAAGGAATCGAGAAAACTGGAATGTGGCGATGGTTAAGAAAAAACGCAGCCGTATCCTCGATGCCGCGCATGAAACGGCGAAGGGCCTTCAGGATGCCGGCGTCATGGACGAAACGGCCATGCGGGAATTCAATGCCATCCGCCTTCCCCCGGTCAAGCAGTGCACGGCCAAGGACATCAGAGCGTATCAGGAAGAGCCTGCATGTCAGCCAGCCCGTTTTCGCCGCTTATCTCAACGTCACCAAGTCCACCGTCGCGCACTGGGAGCAGGGGTACAAGAAGCCCCGTGGCCCGTCCTTGAAGCTGTTGGACTTGGTCGAGCGCAAGGGGTTGGAGGCTTTCGCCTGAATTTGTTGGCACCCTTGATTTGGGGAGCCTGTTCAACTTTGGTTAATTCGGTTTCCCATGGTGAAAAAAAGCAACCCAATGTAAGTGGAAATAACGGCCAATTGATCGCTTGCCGCTGGATAATTCAGTGATAGCGTACTTATTTATCAACTAGTCAAGTTATTGAATTTGTTGATATTTCAGTGGAAAAAAGTATGCTGTCACCGAAATGTATCGATATTGACCTGCTCCCCAAGTTCCCTCCATGGGAGAGCACCGCGCTTGGCGCGCTTTTCGCACCATAAATTCGTTCAGCTGGAGTACGTGACGACCTGCCCACAACGTCGGCATTGGCTTGTGGAGGTTCCTCCCGCCGAACCGAATCCAAGGGTTGAGTCGATGATCTTGTAGTCGTGAAACCCCAGAAGGCAAAGTAGGGGGCCAACTATCTTGGCTAATTTACTGGTGCGCTTTGTCACCGGTCTTCCTTTGTTTCATTGTACCCGTTTATCGGTCCTGTATCCGATAGTTGGTGGAAATTCGTTTTTGGCGTAGCTCCCAGTTTCAATGGTCACTCAATCACGCGGCAAGGTCAAGCGGGCTACTCGAAAGCGGCTTGGTCCAGCGTTTGCCAGCCATCGACTCGCCGCATGGCGATCTGCCCAGACGCCATCAAGGCCCGTCACATAGCCGCCGAACGGCGCCAGACGGTCCCCGTGCCCCAAAACGGAGCCGAGCGCATCCACACTAAGTCTTGAAACGAGCCTCGATACCAGCGTCCCTGAATTCCAATCCCATGACAATCAATTCATGCTCATGATAGGCGTTTCACATGCTCTCGGATCATGGATCGGAAGCATTTATAGGTAGTTTATGACGCAGATTACCTCCCGCCGTAAAATTATCCAGTTTTTCCATTCCGGCCATTGCTAAACCGCTCGGGATTGACGATTCCTACTGCTCCTCTTCTTCTCCCTCCTCGCGGCCGGTTTCGAAAAAGAGGTAGACGTCCAAGCCGCTCAGGACTGCGCCATCGAAGCCCTGGTCGATGATCCCGTAGATATAGGATTGGATGTTGCCGGTGATGATCCGTTGCCATTCGGGGCTCCAATATTCGACGTGGAACTTGTCCGGATCGCCGCGAGTCGGAGCGCTGATCCACAACGGTGATCCTTCCCGCCAATGGGGTTTCCAGTAATAGAGATAACTCGCCGCCGAGCCGATATCGAGCCGGGCCACGACCAGCCGCCGGGCGCCGATTTTCTTGTACTTCAAGGTCTCGACGGCCTGTTTTCTCAACGGCAAGCGGCCATGGAAGACATCGACGACAACCATATCGTAATTGGTGTCGTGCAGTCTCAAGGTGTACTCGTCCTGGCGGCCGAAGGGCGTGGAATCGACGATGCTGAGGAAGTTTTTCACCGCTCTCAATGATAATATGCTCCTTGGGTTTTCCCTGTACGGCCGTTTCGGATAGGGGGGCAGGCTGTTGAGGTCGGCGTCGGGAGCGTGGGCGACGAAAGGGATGTAACCCCTGGCGGCATTGATCCGGTAGGATTCGTCGATCACCTTCGGCGCCTTGGCGTAGTCGATGATCAGAACCTTGAGGCCGTTGCTCTTCGCCTGCGCGGTCAGACGAAGGAGTCTTGCCTGTTTTTCCTTGTTGACAAAGGGTTTGCCGAATTCCGGGTCGCCGTAAAACAGGGCTTTCTGGATGATCCCGTCTATCGAGCGGATGTAGGTGCGGGCGGGATTGCTCTTGGTTTCGTCGTCCTCTTGGCGCTTGACCAAGAGATCGAGACCATTTTCGGCGATGAGTACGAAGTTGGGGCGGCGCTTGCGGGCGAAGGTGCTGATCGACTGCACGAACTTACGCATCTCCTCGCGGTAATCGAGAATAATGCGGCGGACCTTTGGCGCGGTTTCCTTCTCTTCAATGGTCCTTCCCTGGATGCGCACCCTGCCTTTTTCCTGGGCTTCGGCGGCACCGGCGACGAGGACAAGGAAAGCCAGAAAAACGGTAATCAACGATCGGTACATCGGCGTAGTCCTCGTTGCGGGGGAAATCCAGGTCATGCCAACATCGCCACCACCTCCTCGGCGATGGCCAACGCGGCGGTCAGGCCCGGAGATTCTATTCCGAAAAGGTTTATCAACCCCTTAACTCCATGCGCCGCCGGCCCTTGAATGACGAAGTCGGCGGGCGCTTCGCCGGGAATCTGGATTTTCGGCCTGATGCCGCTATATCCAGGTCTCAGAGCCCCGTCCTTCAGGTCGGGCCAGTAGCGGCGGATGGCCTCGTAGAAACCGCCGGCGCGACCGTGATCGACGGTATAATCGATTTCCTCTACCCATTCCACATCGGGACCGAATCGCCCCTGTCCGGATAAGTCCCGGGTGTAATGGATGCCCAGGCTGGCGGCGCCCGGCACCGGGTAGATCAAGTGCCCGAACGGCGCCTTGCCGGACAAGAAAAAATAGCTGCCCTTGGCGAGGTGGAGGGGCGGAATGGACCCGCCCGCCAGGCCTTCGAAAGCGGCGGCGAAGTTTTGCGCGCCGAGGCCGGCGCAATTGACCGCCAGCCGGCAGGAAAGCCGCATCGGATCGGCGCCGCCCACCGCCAGTATGAGGCGGCCGCCGTCGACCCATCCTCCGTCGACGGGACTGTGAAAAGCGAAGGCGGCGCCGTCGCCTTCCGCCTCGCCCCGAAGACTGAGCATGAAGGCGTGGCTGTCGAGGATGCCGGTGGACGGGGACTTCAGCGCGGCGCGGCAACGCAGTGAGGGTTCCAGGCCGCGGACAGCCGCCGCGTCCAGCCATTCCAGGTCGCCGACGCCATTTTTGCGGCCCGTTTTCAGGAGGCCGCGCAGGAGAGTCGTTTCCTCGCCGTTGGTGGCGATGATCAATTTGCCGCAGCGCCGATGTTCGATGCCATGTTCGCCCAGGTAGGCGTAAAGCATGTCACGCCCCTTGACGCAAAGGCGCGCCTTGAGGCTGCCAATGGGGTAGTAGATACCGGCGTGGATGACCTCGGAGTTGCGCGAACTGGTCTCCGTGCCGATGGTCTCCGCCGCCTCCAGGACGACCACTTCGCGGCCGGCTCGCGCCAAGGCGCGGGCCACCGCCAGCCCAACCACCCCGGCCCCGATCACCGCGCAATCGATGCGATCCGTCATTCGTTCCCCGAGTTCTCCGGCGCGGCGGATTTTGCGGCGGCGGCGACTTGCGGTCAAGCACCCCCCCTCACCAAGATGTGAAAGCGGTTTTTGTTGCGCTGGCAGGCCCTCCGGCACCACACTCGCCTATATGGAGCAGACACCCCGCGCACCGTCTTTCAGGTCGGTTTCGATTGTTGTTCTCGCCCTGTTTTTTTTGTTGACCTTGTCCGTCGCCAGCCTCGCCGATCCCGACCGTTGGAAGCGGGAATGGCCAAAAACGGAATTCGCCAAGCATTCGGTCGATTTCAAGGAAATTCTTTCCGGTGGTCCACCCAAGGACGGGATTCGGTCCATCGACCATCCGACTTTCGTATCCATCCCCGAAGTCAAGAACCTGGCCGATACCGAGCCGGTCATCGGTCTCGTCATCGACGGCGATGCCCGCGCCTATCCCTTGGGCGTTCTGACCCGGCACGAAATTGTCAACGATACCGTCGGCGGGATTCCGGTGACGGTCACTTACTGCCCTTTGTGTAATTCCGGGATTGTGTTTGACCGCCGGTTGGACGGCAAGGTGCTGGACTTCGGCACCACCGGCAAGCTCAGGAACTCCGATCTGGTCATGTACGATCGTCAGACCGAAAGCTGGTGGCAGCAGTTCCTGGGAACCGCCATCGTCGGCGAACTGACCGGCAAGAGCCTGGAAATGATTCCCTCGCGGCTCGAATCCTTCGCCAATTTTCGCGCCCGCGCGCCCGCCGGCAAGGTGCTGAATCCTCGCGGATACGGCTACAACACTTACGCATTCTATGATACGAGACCCCGTCCGTACGGATTTTTTAGGGGCGAGTTGCCAAAGGGGATCGAACCGATGGTGCGGGTTGTCGCCATCGGCAACGAGGCCTGGAGTCTGCCACTCTTGCGGCGGAAGGGCGTCATCACCAAGGGCGACTTGGTGATCAGCTGGAAGGCGGGACAGAACTCGGCCCTCGATTCGCCCGAGATCGCTTCCGGCCGCGACGTCGGCAACGTCGTCGTCCAGCGCGGCGGCAAGGACATCGTCCACGACGTCACCTTCGCCTTCGTCTTCCATGTCTTCCGCCCGCAAGGGGTCATCCATACCCAATAACCCTGTCGGCAAGCATTGCTCCGCTTCGCGGCGGGCGGTACATTCGCATCGTGTTGACAGCACGGAAATATGACTTGGCGGCCTTTGCGGCTTTCCATCGCAACGATTCCAGCGCCGCCGTTCAGACGGAGGAGGTCGTTTGATGAGCGCCCACGTCGTCGTCGTCGGCAACGAAAAGGGCGGCAGCGGCAAATCGACCGTCGCCATGCACCTGATCATTGGTTTCTTGAAAACCGGCCGGTCCGTCGCCAGCATCGATTTGGACCTGCGCCAGGGAACCCTGTCGCGCTACCTGGGCAACCGGCGCGTCCATGAATTGGCGCAAGGGCTGGATCTGCCGATGCCCGAACACCAAAGCTTCGGTCACGGAAGCTCTGGCCGCGCCGCCGATAGGGATGAAGAGGAGCGGTTGAAGACGCTGATTCCGCGGTTGGCCACGGATTTCGACGTCCTGGTTATCGATACGCCAGGCAACTACAACAGCCTTAACCGTTTGGGGCATTCGTTCGCCGACACCCTGATCACGCCCTTGAACGACAGCTTGATCGACTTGGATGTTCTGGCGCGGGTGGAAAACGATAGCGGCAAGGTCGCTGGTCCCAGCCATTACGCCGAAATGGTCTGGGAGCAAAAGAAGGCAAGGGCGATCCGTGACGGCGGCTCCATCGATTGGATTGTCGCGCGCAACCGGCTGAGCTCTCTGGATGCCCGCAACAAGCGCCGGATGGAGCGGTTGCTGCGCGACTTGTCCCCGCGCATCGGGTTCCGGATCATGTCCGGCCTGGGCGAAAGGGTAGTTTACCGGGAACTGTTTCTTACAGGTTTGACCTTGATGGACTTGGAAGCCATCACTGGCGGCGGCGGGCTCACCTTGTCCCAGGTCACGGCCCGCCAGGAAGTACGCAGCCTGGTCGAGGCCGTCCGCTGGCGGTACTAGCGCCGTCGGCGGCGGCGCGTTAAGCTTATCGGGCGATGGCCAGCAACGACAAAAAGCTGCCTGTGAGGAAGGCCTCGGACGCCGATATCGCGGGCTTTCTCGGCCAAGTGGAGGCGCTGTCCAAAGGCTCGGGGACGGGGCGGCGCGGGCGCTTGATCTTCGCCATGGACGCCACCGCCAGCCGCGAGCCGACATGGGACCGGGCCGCCCATATCCAGGGTGAGATGTTCGTCGCCACCGCCGCTTTGGGCGGTTTGGAAATCCAGATGGCCTATTACCGGGGTTTCGGTGAGTTCAAGGTTTCGCCCTGGCTGACACAATCGGCCGAACTTAACCGGCTGATGACATCGGTCTTTTGTCTGGCCGGGCAAACCCAGATCGGCAAGGTTCTCAGGCACGCCATCGACGAGACCCAAAAAATGAAAGTCAACGCCCTGGTCTTCGTCGGCGATAGCATCGAGGAGGATATCGACAAACTGGGCGCAATCGCCGGCGAATTGGGACTCCTCGGGGTCCCCGCTTTCATGTTCCACGAAGGCGGGAACCCGCTCGCCGCCTTCGCCTTCCAACAAATCGCCCACTTGACCAAGGGCGCCTACTGCCGTTTTGATTCCGGCAGCGCACATCAGTTGGGCGAGCTGTTGAGCGCGGTCGCCGTTTACGCCGCCGGCGGCCGCCCGGCGCTTGAAAACTTAAGTAAAAAACGGGGCGGCGAGGTCTTGAAAATCGCCCATCAAGTAAAGGGGAATTGACGGTTTGCTTGCCTATTTGATTCTCGGCATCGCCTTGCTTGCCGGCCTGCTGTTGGCCGGCCGCTGGTTCGTCAGCGCCGATCCCAAGACCCTGGTCAAGGTTTTCAAGCGGCTCGCCATCTCGTTGATCGTGGTGGTGGCGCTCTTTTTCCTGTTCACCGGGCGGCTGGGCTGGGCCTTGATGGCGCTGCCGGCGCTGCTGCCTTGGTTTATGCGTTTCCGCTCCCTGTCTCGCGCCGCCAAGAACTTTTCCCGCATGGCCCAGGCCACCGGCGGCGGCGGCACCGGCACCGGCACCGGCACCGGCCAGACCTCGGAGGTGGAGACCCGGTTCCTGCGCATGTCCCTGGACCATGACAGCGGCGTCATGAACGGGGAAGTCATCGACGGCCCTTACGCCGGGCGTTCCCTGAACGAGATGGTGCTTGCCGAACTCGTCGGCCTGCTCAATCACTGCCTGGCCAAGGACCGGCAATCGGCGCAAGTGCTCGAAGCCTATCTCGACCGCGTCCACGCCGGCTGGCGCGAAAAGGCGGCGGCCACGGATGGCGCAAGCCAGGACGCTTTCGGGAACGGCGCCATGTCGCAGGAGGAGGCCTACCGAATCCTTGGCCTGGAGGCCGGGGCGACGGGAGCCGAAATCAAGGAAGCCCACCACCGGCTGATCGCCGGCCTGCATCCGGATCACGGCGGCTCCACCTATCTCGCCGCCAAGATCAACCAGGCCAAGGACGTGCTGCTTGGGCATTGACGGGGGATGATCATTGGCATTGGCGAAGCTGAGGCCGGGACCAACGGCGGCGGCGGTGTTTGTCTATTTTGCGCTTTTGACGCCGACCGCCCCGCATGCCGGAGCGGTCTGCGATCTGGCGTCACTGCTCGCCGAGTACAAGACCGGTCTGAACCGACACCGCGACAAGGATTACGTCGGCGCCCTGGCCCGCTGGCGACCTCTTGCCGAACAGGGCTTCCCCCCGGCGCAGAGCCGCTTGGCCTGGCTCCACGGCAAGGGCCTGGGGGTGAAAGCAGATATAAAAGAATCAGCGTTCTGGGCACTCATCGCCGCCCGCGGGGAGGACGCCAGCGGCAGATTGATGGCTTCGAGGCTGCGCAAAAACCTCACCCAGGCCGACTTTGCCAAAGCCGAACGCCGCGCCCGGTCATGGCGCCCGCTCATGCCCGACTGCTGGGAGAACCACAAGGGGAAAAGCGAGCGGCTGGATAAACGCCGCCTGCGCCTCGGCAAATACCTGATCATTGTCAACAAGCAACTGCCCGATGAAGTCGCCGAACTCGTCTTTAATAAAATGCGGCAAGTTCTCGCCACCGCCGGCGGAACGCATCCCCTGGCGCCACTGGTCCTTCCCGCCATCGACGCCTTCGTCATCGTTCCCAGCGACCGTTACGACCGTTATGTCGGCTGGTGGACCGGGGGGCCTGGCAATGTTCTCTTGCTCTCGCGGGGGAACTTTTTCGATGACAGACTGACGTTCGTCGGCCGGATGATCTTTCTGGAAGCGGCGAGATGGGTCTTCGCCAATACCCCAGGGTCCCGTTTCATCGATCCCCTCGTCGCCACCCACAAGAACAAGAAGCTTTACGGAACCGTTTACCCGGACATCGACAACGAGCTGTTTTACAAGAACTTGAAACAGGCCTTGCAAATGGCCGAGAAGCTGCCGCCGGAACTCGGCAAATACGTCGAGATCATCGACGAGATCCGCTACATCCCGCCGTCCAAGCATTTCGCCAAGGGCGGAACCCTCGACGCCACGATCGCGTACTATAACAAGGTGCTGAGCTCGGAGGGGCGGAGAATCATTTTCATCCGCCGCGAAATGCGCTGGAGTTCGCCGCTCGATGTCCTGATCAACCTGGTTCACGAGGGAACCCATGCCGTCCAGGATCAAAAAGCCGAGCGTTTCGAGGCCGCCTTGCCGGGATTGAGAGAGGCCTTGCGGCGGATTGACGCCAACGGCAAGGGGCGGACATCCAAGGCCAAGGCGTTACAGCGCCAGATCAAGGAAAAAAGCGGCTACGTGAGGCGTTGGAAAAAACCGAAAATATCGGATCATGGGATTTCCGAAACGATCCCCTTCGAATGCCAGGCCGTCGTCAACGAAATCCGCACGGCCAGGGCCGTGGAGGCGCCGCCGTCTTCGCTGCCGGCATCGGGATATCTGGCTCTTTGCGACGATGCGAAAACCCTTCTGGTCCGCTGGAAGGACGAAAGCCTGCTAGGCAAGACCAATCGCAAAAGGAAAAACATTACCAGTCCTTCATCTTCTCCCCGGTAAAGAAAACAGGGCCGGGGCGCGGCTTGCGGCCAACCTTGAGCTATGGCACAAAGGCCAGGCCCAATTTTGCGTTCGGCCTAGACCTTTGGGAACATTTCCATGGCCAAGCCCATTCACAAGGCGATCTTTCCGGTGGCCGGCCGCGGCACCCGCTTCCTGCCGGCGGCCAAGGTCCTCGCCAAGGAGATGTTTCCCATCGTCGACAAACCGCTGATCCAGTACGCGGTGGAGGAAGCCCGGGACGCCGGCATCGGGGAGTTCTTGTTCATCACCAGCCGTGGCAAGGCCGCTCTCGTCGATCACTTCGACCACGCCGTCGAACTGGAACAGGCGTTGCGCGAACGCGGCGACGAAAAAGCCCTGCAATCGGTGCTGCCGCCTTCCGGGCGGATTTTCTCCACTCGTCAACAGGAGCCCCTGGGCCTGGGCCATGCCGTATTGTGCGCCCGCGAATTCGTCGGCGACGAGGCCTTCGCCGTTCTTTTGGCCGATGATCTCATTCTCGCCGAACCCGGTTGTCTCAAACAGATGATGGGTGCCTACGAGGAAGTCGGGGGCAATGTGGTCGCCTGCGAGGATGTGCCGCGCGAGCTGACTTGCCGCTATGGCATCCTCGACGTCGCCAAGGATGACGGCCGATTGGCCCGCGCTCGCGGTTTGGTGGAAAAACCCGACCCGGCGGAGGCGCCCTCGACGCTCTCCATCATCGGCCGCTACATTCTGCAGCCGGAAATCTTCCGTTATCTGGAGAGGCGGGAAGTGGGCGCCGGCAACGAAATCCAGCTCACCGATTCCTTGGCCAGGACCATCGGCGAGATTCCCTTCCACGGCCTGCGCTTCCAAGGGAAACGTTTCGATTGCGGCAACAATCTGGGGTTTCTGGAAGCCAACTTGGCCTTTGCGCTGGAGCGGCAAGACCTGGGGCCGCGGGTTCGCGAAATGCTGAAGGGATACCGGTGAGTTCCATCGCCTGAGTGGAATTGACGGCGGAGAGGGTTGACAGGTCATGCGCATCGCTATGATCGGCAGCGGCTACGTGGGTCTCGTTTCCGGCGCCTGTTTTTCGCAATTCGGCATCGAAGTCGTTTGCGTCGACAAGAACAGAGACAAGATAGACGGCTTGAATCGGGGCGAATTGCCGATTTTCGAACCGGGGCTGGATACCCTGATGGCGAGCAACGTCGCCGCCGGCCGGCTCGTCTTCAGCACCGACTTGCGCTCGGCGGTTGACAAGGCGGACGCCGTTTTCATCGCCGTCGGCACGCCCAGCCGCCGCGGCGATGGCCACGCCGACCTGTCGCACGTCTTTGACGCCGCCGAGGAAATCGCCGCCGCCTTGAACGGCTATACGGTGGTGGCGACCAAATCCACCGTTCCCGTCGGCACCGGCGACGAGGTCGATAGGATCATCGGCAATTTGCTGCCGGAGGCCGAGTTCGACGTCGTCTCGAATCCGGAATTCTTGCGCGAGGGTTCGGCCATCGGCGATTTCATGCGCCCCGACCGGGTGATCATCGGCACCGATTCCAAACGCGCCGGCGAGGTGATGCGTCATATCTATCGGCCGTTGTTTCTGAGCGAGACGCCCATTCTCTTCACCACCCGCCCGACGGCTGAACTGATCAAGTACGCCGCCAACGGTTTCCTCGCCACCAAGATCACTTTCATCAACCAAATCGCCGACCTTTGCGAAAAGGTTGGCGCCGACGTTCAAGACGTGGCCAGGGGAATCGGCTTCGACGGGCGCATTGGCCCTAAATTCCTGCACGCCGGCCCGGGCTACGGCGGCTCGTGTTTTCCCAAGGACATGCTGGCCTTGGCGCGCACGGCGCGGGAAACGGGAAGCCCCTTGAGGATCGTCGAGACGGTGATCGAGATCAACAACGCCCGCAAAAGACAGATGGCGGAACGGATCATCGACGCCTGCGGCGGTTCGGCCCAAGGCAAGACCATCGCCATCCTCGGCCTGACCTTCAAACCCAACACCGATGACATCCGCAATGCTCCCAGCCTCGACATCCTGCCCGCCCTCCAGGCGGCGGGGGCAAGCTTGCGCGCCTTCGATCCGAAAGGGATGGATGAAGCCAGGGAGAAATTGACCGGCGTCCACTGGTGCGAGAGCGCTTACGATGCCATGAACGGCGCCGACGCCTTGGCCATACTCACCGAATGGAACGAATTTCGTGCCCTTGACTTCGACCGTGTTAAATCGCTGCTGAAAAAACCGGTGATGGTAGACTTGCGAAATATCTACAATCCGCGTGAAATGGCCGAGGCCGGAATCCAATATTACTGCATCGGCCGTTCCGGCGTGAACAGCAAGGCCGGCTTATGAACGAAGCCCACGTTTTCGATTCGACGATCTTGCGCGAATACGACATCCGCGGCGTCATTGGCGAAACCCTGACGGCCGAGGACCTGCATGCGGTGGGGCGTGCTTTCGGCACCATCGTCGCCGCCGAGGGCGGCCACACCGTCGCCGTCGGTTACGACGGCAGGCTGTCGTCCGTGGAGCTGGAGGCGGCCTTGTCCGCCGGGCTCGCCGCCTGCGGCCTGATCGTCCTGCGGGTCGGGCTGGGGCCGACGCCGATGCTCTATTACGCCGTCCACACCTTGCAAACGGATGCCGGGGCGATGATCACCGGCTCCCATAATCCGCCCGAATACAATGGCGTCAAGTTGCTGTTGGATAGCGGGTCTTTCTACGGCGAGGATATCCAAAAGCTGGGACGCATGGCGGCGTCGGGAGATTTCGCCGCCGGCGACGGCGAGCAAATTTCCCGTTCGGTGAGCGAGGATTACGTCAAGCGCCTGCTTGAGGATTTCAACGGCGACAAGCCCCTGGCGGTGGCCTGGGACGCCGGCAACGGCGCCGCCGGCGAAGTTCTGAGGAAGCTGGTCGGCGGGCTTGCCGGCCGCCACCTGCTTCTCAACGAGACGATCGACGGCACCTTCCCGGCCCATCATCCCGATCCCACCGTCGAGAAGAACTTGGAACAACTTAAAGAAACGGTCAAAGCCGAGGGCTGCGACCTAGGCATCGCCTTTGACGGCGACGGCGACCGCATCGGCGTCGTCGATTCCCAAGGCAGGGTGTTGTGGGGGGATCAGTTGCTGGTGATTTTAGCCACCGAGGTTCTTGCCGATCTGCCCGGCGCCACCATCATCGCCGACGTCAAGGCAAGCCAGGTCTTTTTCGACGAGATCGCCGGCTTGGGCGGGGAGGCGTTGATGTGGCGCACCGGCCATTCCCTGATCAAGGCGAAAATGCAGGAGACCGGCGCCCCTCTTGCCGGCGAGATGAGCGGCCATATCTTTTTCAAGCACCGCTATTTCGGTTTTGACGACGCCTTGTACGCCGCTGTCCGCCTGCTTTCCATCTTGAGCCGGGCCGACGAAAGCTTGGCCCGGATGCGCGACCGCCTGGCCAGGATGGTCAATACGCCGGAACTTCGCTTCGATTGCCCCGAGAACCGTAAGTTCGAAGTCATCGAAGAGGTCCGCGGCCGCCTCATGGGAACCGCCGGCGTCACCGTCAACGACATCGACGGCGTGCGGGTGCAATCGGACGACGGCTGGTGGCTGCTGAGGGCGTCGAACACCCAGGCCGTGCTTGTCGCCCGTTGCGAATCGGCGAGCCGGGAAGGTCTGGAAAGACTGAAACAAGCCCTGGCCGGACAGCTCCGCGAAAGCCGCCTGGAGGCTCCCGATTTCGGGTAGAATCCGCCGATTTATTCGATAAGCGCCGCTGAGCGGATGATGACCGCCCCGGCCTCGCGCATGGCCGACATCGCCGTATCGAGCGAGCCCCCGAGGTCCATGGCGCGGCAAGCATCCTCGATGACGACGGTCTCGAAGCACTCCTTCAGGGCGTCCAGTGCCGAATAATGGACGCAGAAGTCGGTGGCCAACCCGCACAAGAAGATCCTGGACAGCCGGCGCTGGCGCAGATACCCGGCCAATCCCGTCGGTGTCGCGCCATCGTTTTCGAAGAAGGCCGAATAGGAATCGATCTCGCGGCGGAACCCCTTGCGGACGATGAGAGACGCATGCGGGAGATCAAGCCCGGCGTGGAAATCCGCGCCCTTGCTTCCCTGGACGCAATGCTCGGGCCAAAGCACTTGCCGCCCGTAAGGCATCTCGACGGAATCGAATGGCGCCTTGCCAGCGTGGGAGGAGAAGAAAGAAAAATGCTTCGCCGGATGCCAATCCTGGGTCAGAACGACGTTCTCGAAGACACCCCCCAGACGGTTGGCGATGGAGATGACGGCGTCGCCGCCGGGTACGGCAAGCGCTCCGCCGGGACAGAAATCGTTCTGGATATCGACCGCCAGAAGCACGTCGCTATCCGAAGGTCTCCCCACTTCACTCATATCCGAGCCGACATTCCTTGGATGGCTTTTCCAGTTACCGATGAAGGTAGCACAAACAGCATTTAACGGCGAAACCCGTCTCGGATTCGCTCCGATGTTTATGGATGACCCGCGCCCCCCGATATGGTTAGTAAATGGCGGATGCGGAACAGCCGGCGGGCGGGACCGTCACCATGGCCTTTTTCTTTTACGGAACCTTGATGGATTCGAAGGTACTGGCGCGCATCGCCGGCGAAACCGTTTCGCCGGCATGCATGGAAACCGCCATTATCGAAGGCTACCGCCGGGTCTACGTGGCGGGGGCCTGGTATCCCATGTTGGTTGCCGCGGCCGGCGGACGGGTCGAGGGCCGCTTGGTTCATGGCCTCGGCCGCCGCGCCGCCGATGCCATCGTTCGTTATGAAGGCGGCGGCTACGTCCAGCGGCAAGTGACGGTAGAGACGGCGTCGCGCGGTCCGGTGCCGGCGTGGACGTTCATGGCCCGGCCCGGCGTCGAGGCCTCGGCCGAGGAATGGCGGCTGGACTCCTGGCGGCGGCGGCACAAAAAGCGGTATCTGCGCCTGACGGAAGCCGGTCTGGAGGAATAGGGGACGCAAACGGCTGGGCGTCGTTCAACGGTTAGCCAACCGCCCGCCTTTTTTTCATCCTCAATTCCATGCAGTTGATTTTCCGCCGCCTGAGAATGCGGCAGGCCTTGTAGGCTTGTTTCTTGCTGATGCCGAGGATGCGCCCGAGGTAAAGGGATCTGCCTTTGCTCCGTCTTAAGGGGACGACTTTGATGGTGCCTTGGGCGAGCAGCACGGGCGCTTTTTCCACCGCCTTGCGGGCGATTTTGTAGGCCGGGGAAAAGCGCTTGTAGGCGCCGACCTGGATGCCCCACTGTTGGTAGGATCGCCGTGAATTCCCGGTTTTGAGCGAAGGTTTTCGCGCCGGCAAGCCCTTTGACGCCAACCTTGCCGGCGCGCTCAGGCGGAAGCCTTTGCTGAGAAGATTGGCCATGTGGCGGTTACGCATTTTTGGCGAACGGCCGCCGAAGACGACGCCGATCAGCCGCCTGCCGTTGCGTTGGGCCGAGGCCACCAGATTGTAGCCGGAAGCCCGGATGTAGCCGGTCTTGATGCCGTCGGCGCCTTGATAGGTGGTGAGAAGCTTGTTGTGGTTTCGGTGCCTGATATCGCCATAGGTGAAGTGCGTCGTCGAGAAAAATTGGTAGTAATGGGGGAAGTCAGACAACAGCCTCCTGGCCAGGGTCGACATGTCCCTTGCCGTCGACAACTGGCCGCGATTGGGAAGACCAGAGGCGTTACGAAACGTCGTCCGCCGCATGCCGATCTGGCGCGCCTTGGCGGTCATCAGCATGGCGAAACCGCGTTCGTTGCCGGCCAGCGATTCGGCGATCACCATGGCAACGTCGTTCGCCGATTTGGTGACTATCGCCAGGATCGCTTGCCTGGCCGTGATCGTCTGACCTTTGCGCAATCCCAGCCTGGACGCCGGCTGGCGGGTGGCGCGGGCGGACACCTTGAGGTCGCTGTCGAGGGTCAGGCGGCCCTCTTTCAATGCCTCGAAAAGCAAGTAAAGAGTCATCATCTTGGTCAGGGAAGCCGGATAATTGCGGGTGTCGGCGTTGGTCGCGTGCAGAACGCGCCCGTTTTGGCCGTCGATGACTATCGAGGCGTATTTGGCGTTTCCCGGATGGGCGAACAAAATTGGCGAGACGATGACGAAAACCAGCAAGCAAAGCAGGCGGGAACGGCCAAACCCGCTTCGCCTCGCCAGATTCTCCGACGCAGCCGCCAAGATAGTTGCCCTCAATTCACGCCCGTTTCGGGCTTGACCCCATGTGGCATAAGCGAAATTACACAAAACCTCCGCCTCGCCTCAAGATGTTATTCGCGGCTCCCAACCGCTCGTTCCCATCGTTCCGGAACCTTTCTACCTAACCTTCGCTTTTATAACAAAAGGTTAATATTTCTCGAACGATTCCCTGTTTGCTGCAACATATCAGCAAAAAACATTTGACGGCGCCGGGGACGCCGCATCGGGTTCCGTGGGAGCCATGAAACCGGCCTATCCGACCGCCGGGCACGGGAATCGAGGCGAAAACGCCGTCAATCTGGCTCTGCTGGTATTTCGATGCTATACTGAATCAAAGCCAGGGAATTTTTCCAAAAAACCTGCCCGAATCTCTCGGGAACTTCCGGTTTAGGCGCCTGAACACGGAGAGGCTTGATATGGGTGGAGAGGTTTGACATGGGCGATGTCTCGCATGGCCAATAAGCGCATGATCACCGTCGATGGCAACGAGGCGGTGTCCCTGGTCGCGCACCGGACCAACGAGGTGATCGCCATTTATCCGATCACTCCGTCGTCGACCATGGGGGAGCTGGCCGACGAACGGTCGGCCCAGGGACACAAAAACATCTGGGGTATTGTTCCCGAGGTCGTCGAAATGCAGTCGGAAGCGGGCGCCGCCGGGGCGGTTCACGGGGCTTTGCAAAGCGGCGCGCTAACCACCACCTTTACCTCTTCGCAGGGTCTTCTTTTGATGATCCCCAATCTTTACAAGATCGCCGGCGAACTGACCTCGTTTTGCATGCATGTTTCGGCGCGCACGGTGGCCAGCCATGCATTGTCTATTTTTGGCGACCATTCCGACGTCATGGCTTGCCGGCAGACCGGCGTCGCCATGCTGGTCGCGGGCTCGGTGCAAGAAGCGCACGACTTCGCCTGCATCGGGCAGGCGGCGAGCTTGCAATCGCGCTTGCCCATGCTGCACTTCTTCGACGGCTTTCGCACCTCCCACGAGATTGCCAAGATCGAGGAGCTTTCGGAGGCCGACCTGGGCGCCATGATCGACGAGGATTTGGTGGCCGCTCATCGCCGGCGGGCGTTGACGCCAGACCATCCGGTCCTGCGCGGCTCGGCGCAGAACCCGGATACCTTTTTCCAGATGCAGGAGGCGCGCAATCCCTTTTACGACGCCTGCCCGGTGCTCGTTCAGGAGGTCATGGACAGGTTCGCCGCCTTGACCGGCCGTCGGTATAACTTGTTCGACTACGTTGGCCATCCCGAAGCCGAGAAGGTCATCGTCATCATGGCCTCGGGAGGCGAAACCGCCGAGGAAACCGCCACCGCTCTGAACAGCGGCGACGATAAGGTAGGGGTGCTCAAGGTACGCCTCTATCGGCCGTTTTCGGTTGACCATTTTGTCGCCCAGCTACCGCTTTCGGTGCGCGCCATCGCCGTCATGGACCGTTGCAAGGAGCCGGGCGCCGTGGGCGAGCCGCTTTATCAGGACGTGGTCGCCGCCTTGGGCGAAGCCAAGGCCGCCGGCCCGCGGCCGACGGCCCGCGAGCCGCTGATCATCGGCGGGCGCTACGGCTTGGCGTCGAAGGAATTCACTCCGGCCATGGTCAAGGCGGTGTTCGATGAACTGGACAGCGACACGCCTAAGCGTCATTTCACCGTCGGCATCACCGATGACGTCAGCGGCTTTTCCTTGCCCGTCGACGACTCCTTCAAGGTGAAACACAGCGGTCTTACCCGCGCCGTTTTCTTCGGCCTCGGTTCGGATGGCACCGTCGGCGCCAACAAGAACTCCATCAAGATCATCGCCGCCAACACGGATAATCACGCCCAGGGCTATTTTGTCTTCGATTCCAAGAAAGCCGGCGCCGTCACCATTTCCCATCTGCGTTTCTGCCCCAAACCCATCCAGTCCCCCTACCTGATCAGTCAAGCCGAATTCCTGGCTTGTCACCAATTTTCTTTCCTCGATACGGTCGATGTCTTCAAGTACGCCTCGAAGGAGGGAACGTTTTTACTGAACGCGCCTTACGGCAAGGACGAGGTTTGGGACAAGCTGCCGCGGACGGTGCAGCAGCAGATCATCGACATGAAACTCAAGTTTTACGTCATCGACGCCCAGCAGGTGGCCGATAAGACCGGCATGGGCAAACGCATCAACACCATCATGCAGACTTGTTTCTTCGCCATTGCTAACGTCCTCGAGCGCGGCAAGGCGATCGACGCCATCAAGGATGCGATCAACAAGACATACGGCCACAAAAGCAAAAAGGTGCTGGATAGCAACTTCGCGGCGGTGGACCAGGCCTTGGCGCATCTCGAAGAGGTGACGGTCCCGGAACAGGCGACGGCGACGCGCGACCTGCCGCCCATCGTTCCCAAGCAGGCGCCCGACTTCGTCAAGAGAGTGACGGCGATGATGCTGTCGGGGAAAGGAGATTTGCTGCCGGTCAGTGCCTTCCCGGTGGATGGGACCTGGCCGATGGGTACCGCCAAATGGGAAAAGCGTAGTCTGGCCACGGAAATCCCGGTGTGGATTCCCGAACTCTGCATCCAGTGCAACAAATGCACCCTGGTCTGTCCCCACGCCGCCATCCGCGTCAAGGTTGCCACCCCGGCGGACCTGGACGGGGCGCCCGCCGCTTTCCAGTCGATGGACTACAAAGGCAAGGAGTTCGGCGAAGCCAAGTATGTTCTCCAGGTGGCGCCCGAGGACTGCACCGGATGCACCCTTTGTGTCCGCGTCTGTCCGGGCAAGGACAAGAAAAATCCCCAGCGCCTGTCGCTGGAGATGCAAGCGCAGCAGCCGTTGCGCGACCGCGAGCGGGAAAAGTGGGACTTCTTCCTGGAACTGCCGGAAGTCGATCGCACCAAGCTCGGGACGACTCTCAAGATGACGCAGTTCGTTGACCCCTTGATAGAGTTCTCGGGCGCCTGTTTGGGATGCGGCGAGACCCCGTATATCAAGCTGGTCACCCAGCTTTTCGGCGACCGCACGGTGATTGCCAACGCCACCGGCTGCTCGTCCATTTACGGCGGCAACCTGCCGACCACGCCTTACACGACCAACAGAGAGGGCCGCGGCCCGGCTTGGTCCAATTCCTTGTTCGAGGATAACGCCGAGTTCGGCCTCGGCTTCCGCTTGGCCATCGACCGCCATCTCGAACATGCCAAGGAACTGCTGCGCCGGTTGGCGCCGGATCTGGACGCCGCCCTGGTCGATGGGATCGTCACCGCCGAGCAGTCCGACGAAACGGCAATCATCGCCCAGCGCCGACGCGTCGAGACGTTGCGTGGCGAGCTCGCCGGTATTGACAGCGCCGAAGCGCGGCGGCTTGACCAGATCGCCGATTATCTGGTCAGGAAGAACGTCTGGATTATCGGAGGCGATGGCTGGGCCTATGACATCGGTTATGGCGGACTCGACCACATCCTCGCCACCGGCCGCGACATCAACATCCTGGTGTTGGATACCGAGGTCTATTCAAACACCGGCGGCCAGCAGTCGAAGGCGACGGCTCTCGGGGCGGTGGCCAAGTTCGCCACCGCCGGCAAGGCCTCGCCGAAAAAGGACCTGGGGTTAATGGCGATGGCCTATGGGCAGGCCTATGTGGCTTCCATCGCTTTCGGCGCCAGCGACGTGCAGACCGTGAAAGCGTTGCGGGAGGCCGAATCCTACGACGGCCCGTCGCTGGTCATCGCCTATTCGCCATGCATCGAGCACGGCTACGATTTGGCCGACGAGCTGGACCATATGAAATTGGCGGTGGAAACGGGCTATTGGATGCTTTACCGCTATGATCCCAGGCGCCTGGCCGCCGGCGGCAGGCCGTTGCAACTGGACGGCAAGGCGCCTTCGCGGCCACTTGGCGACTACCTCGCTTTCGAGAATCGTTTCAGCATCGTCAAACGGCGCGATCCCGACCTCTACCTGAAACTCCTGAAGGCGGCTGAAAGCAGCCTCAAGCACCGCCGCGCCGTCTATGAAAAACTGGCCGAAGTAGCGATGCCCGCCGAGGAAGTCGAGGACGCCGCCGAGGGCGGCGCCAGGGAAGCCGCCGAGTAAGCCGGTCGTCGCTGGCGGTCCGAGTGTCGGCAAGAGGACGGGAAAATGACTGCTTCCATTCAATTGACTCCGGAAAAGGCCATGTTGGCCGAAGAGATTCTGGCCGACGGCTACATCGACGACGCGGAAGCGATGCGCATTCGCCGCGAAGTGTTTCAGGGTAGCGTCGCCGATACCGAGGAAGTTGAACTGATTTTCTACCTGGACGCCAATGGCGGCGGCGACAAAGCCTGGGCGGAACTTTTCATCGAGACCCTGAGCGATTTTTTCGTCCGGAAGCAGTTTCCACCCGGTATTTTGTGCCAGGAGGATGCCGATTACTTCGTCCGCCGCGTCACCAGCGACGGCAAGATCGGCGGAAGGATCGAATTCGACCTTCTCGTCAATATCATCGAAAAAGCCTGGCTGTGCCCGGAAAACGTCGTCGCGCTGGCCATTGACGTGGCCAAGGAGGCGGTGTTGGCGGGCGGCGGCAAGTTGTTCGGACCCGAGCGCCGGCGCCAGGGAGTGCTCGATAAGGCCGACGTGGATGACATCCGCAAGTTGGTTTACGGCACCGGCGGCGGCGGCGGTTACACCGTCACCCGCGGGGAGGCGGAAATGCTGTTCAACCTCAACAACGCCGTCATCGAGAAGGAAAACGACCCTTCCTGGCGCGACCTCTTCGTCAAGTCCGTGGGCAGCTATCTGATGTTCCCGCGCCAAGCGCCGTCCGTGGATGAATACATTCGGTGCCAGACATGGCTTGCTGAACGCAAGGGAACGCGCGAATTCATCAAGGAAATGGGCAAAAGCCTAATAGACGGCAGAAGCCTGAAGGAAGCGTTCGACATGGCGGCGTCCCTGATTCCGGGCATGGTCACGAACGAGGAGAGGGAGAAGATGGCGAGACTCGCCGAGGAGGAGGATATCGCCGAGCGCCTCGCGCAAGTGGACGAGGCCGAGGCATCCTGGCTCATGGGTCAAATCGCCGCCGCCGGCGTGGTGCATGAAAACGAGCGCGCGCTTTTGGCCTTCATCAAGAAAACCGCGACGACCTGTCATCCTTCCATGGACCCGCTTTTCGCCCAAGCCGGGGTCTAGTACACCCCGGCGGGATTCCTGACCCCATACGACGGGCTTCCGAGCTTTTCGGACGGCGTTGCGCGGCGCTTGTGATGGATTGACATCACGGCGCGCCACGCGCCTAGCCGGG
>DUZD01000009.1 GCA_013349695.1 Rhodospirillaceae bacterium | reverse complement strand
AGCTTCTCGAAGTCCTTCATTTTGAGGAGGAAAGCCTCGGTCACGCGGGCGGTGACGACGGTCGCCGAGTGCGGCGTTCCGTCGAAAAAGGACATCTCCCCGTAAATATCCCGGTCTTTCAGCAGGGTGATGGTCTGCAAGTCCCCGTGGGGGCCCTGCTTGCAGACCCTGACCTCCCCCTTCTTGATGATGTAAAGAATCTGATCGGTTCCCCCTTCCTCGAAGACCGTTTCCTCCGGCTGGTAGACTTTCCTCTTCAGGATCCCGCTTACGACATCGTATTCTTCCTCGGTCAGATCGTGAAAAAGCTGGTTGTCCCGCAGTGACTTTTTTCCGACCACTTCGCCCCCTTTGCTGATGTCAGCCTTTCTGAATATCGACCCGGCACGGATATTCGCCGGCCTTGAGAAGACGGTTCAACCGTAACTCCTTGAAGTTCTCCGGGATAAACACGACCCCTCTCGAAAACGACTCGTTGATTTTTACCTTAACTCGGACCGAGTTTCCATCCGATTGCACGACGACGCCGTCCTGGTCCTGGAGGCCGAGATCGCGGGCGTCGTCACCGCTCATCTCGACGTATGGTTCGCCCGCGATCGTCGACAGGACCTCGGAGCTCGCCGATACGTATCCCGAGTGGTACAGGCAATTACCGGTAATCAGCTGGAAGCCTTCCCCCTCTCCGGGGCCGACGACCTCGGGAACATCCAGGCCGGCCTGGCGCCGGTTTCCCTGTGACGTGGTGATCTGTCCGTCGATGCCGAGGGCGTCGTAGGCCAATCCCCGGTAGGGCGGGACCAGCTTGGCGAGCTCCTCGAAGGCCCCTTCGGGCGAGAGGGGCTCGGCGTTGTGCCCCAGGAGCGAGGCCAGAAAGGCAAAGATTTGACAGTTGGTCTTGGCCTCGGCGGGCGGCCTCTGGAAGGCCCCGAGCTTCTGAACCCTTCCTTCGTTGTTGGTCATGGTGCCGGACGTTTCGCCGAAGGTGGCGGCCGGCAAGACGACATCGGCCAAGGCGGCCGTCTCCGTCATGAAGGCGTCCTGGACGAGCAGGAGGTCGAGTTTGGAAAGCGCTCTTTCCGTCAAATCCCCGTCGGGAAAGGAGAGCACCGGGTTTTCCCCGACCGCGTAGAGCATCGCCAGCTCACCCGCCTCGCAGTGCTCGATCATGCGGGCGAAGTCCCAGCCGGGTTCGCTCGGCAGAGTGGTCTGCCAGGCGTCCTCGAAAAGGTCCCGCTCCTCCTTCTCGTTCACCGCCGCGTAGCCCGGAAGCAGGGTCGGCGCGACGCCAAGGTCCCAGGCGCCGAGCTGGTTGCACCGATCGAAAAGAAACTGCAGCCGGGCCTCCTTGCCGAGAGCCCTGAGGATGCGGATCAGATTGCCCAGCATCCGCAGAGCGGCAACTCCCGCCGCGCTCCTGAGAAGGTCCGTCCCGGCCAGGAACGACAGGGTCCGCCCGTCGCCGAGACTCGAAACCAACGTGCTCAGGAAGGTCGCGTGGTTCGTCGCCGCCGGCCGTCCCAGGTCGGCCAAGGCCCGCTCCAGCCGTTCGAGGCCCGGAACCGCTTGCCGCAGTCCATCGACCCCGTCCAAGGTGGCGATGAAGTCCTTGACGGCGCGCGAAACGATGACCGCCTCCTCGCCCGGAAGGTAGCGGGCGCTCGACCGGGCCTCGCGGTCGAGGCGCGACGGCCGGCACGAAAGGACGAAGAGGTCGATGGCCCTTTCCGACACGAACCGGCGCAGGATGTACTCGGTGACCGGGTTTTCGTCGGTCACGTTGCCGCCGACGACGACGACGGTATCGGCGTCGAAAAACTTGGGCAACGGCATGCGGGTGTACAGGTCGCGAACCGTCGCCGCCGCCGCCTCGGTCGCTCCCGACCCCGAGGCGTCGCTCCAGCGGGTGAACGAATCCAGGTTGTTGGTCTTGAAGACCCCGCGCATCAATTTTTGGAAGCCATACAGGTCCTCGTTGGGCAAACGCGCCGAGGCGATGCCGCCGACGGGGCGGCCGGAGGCGATGATGCTCTCCAACCGCGGCCTCAGCAATGTCCCGACTTCCTCCCAGGTCGCCGGCGCCAGGGCGCCGTCCTTGCGGATCATCGGCCGTTCGATCCTCTCTGCGCTGGCGACGAAGTCGAGGCCGAACCTTCCCCGGACGCAGAGGGTTTCCTCGTTGACCCCGGCCGCCGCCTTCGACCGCACCCTCAGGAGCTTGCCGTCCCTGACCCCGGTGGTCAGTTGGCAACCGGTTCCGCAGTGGGGGCAGAGGGTGTCCACCTCGGTCAGGTCCCAGGGCCGCGCCTTGTGACGGTATGGGAAGCTCATCAGCGAGCCGACGGGGCAGACCTCGATGCAGTTGCCGCAGTGGTCGCAGTCATCGAGGTTCAGGGCGAAGCCGGTCTCCTCGGTGTTGACGCCTCGACCCACGGAGCCGAGCGCCGCGGCGCCGACGATCTCCGTGCAGATGCGAACGCAGCGCTGACATTGGATGCAGCGCTCGGCGTTCTTGATGATCACCGAGTTGAGCTGGTAGTCGGCGTTGTGGAATCTCCATTTCTCCTCGCTGAACCGGCCTTGCCGCGGCCCGTAGGCGAACACCATGTCCTGCAGCTCGCATTCGCCCGCCTTGTCGCAGACCGGGCAGTCGAGGGGGTGGTTGACGAGGAAGAATTCGAGCACCGCCTTGCGCGCCTGCTTCACCACCGGCGTTTCGGTGTTGATGACCATGCCATCGAGGACGGGTGTGACGCAGGACGGCTGCAGTTTCCTCTGGCCCTCGATCTCGACCAGACACATGCGGCACGAGGCCAGGGGGCTCAACTTCTCCTGATAACAGAAGGTGGGGATGTCGACGCCGGCGCCGCGGGCGGCATAGAGGATGCGGGTGCCGTCCTCAACCTCGGCGGTTTTGCCGTCTATGGTGACAATTGCCATGATTCAAACCATGCCCGATCAGCTGGCTTCCCTAAGCGGAGGGCGCTTCCCCGTTTGCGGCGGCATACGAGAACCCGACCGATCCATCAGGAAACCATGCACTTTCCCTTTTCGACGTGATAGACGAACTCGTCCCGGAAATGCTTGATGGCGGCGCGAAGCGCCATGGCGGCGCCGTCGCCTAGGGGGCAGAAGGTGTTGCCGAAAATATTGCCGCATAGCCTTTCCAGTTCCTCCACATCCCCTTTCTTTCCCTTTCCCGCCTCGAGCCGTTTCAAGAGCTTCGACGCCCAGTATAAGCCATCGCGGCAGGGCGTGCACTTGCCGCAGGATTCGTGGTGGAAGAATCCAATGGTGCGCATGGCGACGCGCACGATGCACGTGGTTTCGTCCATGACGATGACACCGCCCGAACCGAGCATGGTGCCGGCGGCGGCCAGGGAGGCGAAATCCATGTCGATGTCCAGGTCGCTCTCCGGTAGCATGGGGGCGCTCACGCCGCCGGGAATGACGGCCTTGATCTTCTTTCCAGAATGGGTCCCGCCGCCGTGCTTCTCGACCAGGTGCCTGAGTGCGATCCCCATGGGAAGTTCGTAGACCCCGGGATTTCGGACATGGCCGCTGAGGCAGTACAGTTTGGTGCCGGGGCTGTCCTCGGGACCGATGCCTTTGAACCAATCGGCGCCGCGCAGAAGGATGTGGGGAATGCAGGCCAGCGTCTCGACGTTGTTGACCACGGTGGGGCACCCATAGAGACCCTCGATCGCCGGAAACGGCGGCTTCAAGCGGGGCTGTCCCCGTTTGCCCTCGATGGACTCGATAAGGGCGGTTTCCTCGCCGCAGATATAGGCGCCGGCGCCCCGGAACACGTGGAGGTCGAAATTGAATCCGGAGGCGCGGATGTTCTTGCCGAGGTATCCTTCCCGGTAGGCTTCCCTTATGGCCTCCTCGAGCCTTCTTGCGCCGAAGTCGAACTCCCCCCGGACATAAATGTAGCCGGTTTCCACGCCGAGGGCGTAGGCCGCGATGGCCATGCCCTCAATGAGTATATGGGGGTCTTTCTCGATGATCTCCCGATCCTTGAATGTGCCCGGTTCTCCCTCGTCGGCGTTGCAGCACAGGTATTTGGGGCGCTCCGTTTCCTTGGGAACGAAGCTCCATTTGAGGCCCGTCGCAAAACCGGCGCCGCCCCGCCCCCTCAGTTTGGAATCGGTGACCAATTGAATGATCTCCTCGGGGCTGAACTTCCTGAGCGCCTTGGTCAAGCCCTGGTATCCCTCGGCCGCCAGGCAGGCGTCGATCCGGTGGAAATCCGGGTTCGCGGTGTTCTTCAACAGGACTCTTTCAGTCATCGCTAATCACGATCCCCGCCGTTGGCGTCATGGCGGCGGCGTTCACCGCCGTTTCCCGCCTTTTCTCGAAGTTCTTTGAGGATTTCGTCGATTCCTTCCACCGTCAGGTCCTCGTAATAGGTTTTGTTGACCTGCATCATCGGCGCCGTGCCGCAGGATCCCAGGCATTCGACGGCGCTAAGGGTAAACATGCCGTCCGCCGTGGTTTCCCCGGTCTTGACGCCGATTTGTTCTTCCAGACGAGCGACGATGCCGTCGGCCTCGCGGAGCATGCAGGAAAGGTTGGTGCATACCTGAATGTGGAACTTGCCGACCGGTTCCTTGTTGTACATGGTATAGAAGTTGGCGATCTCGAAAATCCACACCTTTGGAACCCCGAGGATATCGGCCACCTCCTCCATCGCGTCATTGGTAATGGAGCCATACTGTTCCTGCGCCAGAAAAAGCGCCGGCATGATGGCCGAACGCCGGCTTGGAAAGTGGCCGGCCGTCTCTTCGATCTTTGCTTTCAAGTCGGACAATTGCCGGGACTCCGAATGATTATTTGTCAACTTCCGCCATGACCGGATCCAGGCTGCCCAGGAAGGCGATAATGTCGGCTATGTATCCGTTTTTGGCGATCAAGTGAAGGGCTTGAAGGTTGATGAAGGACGGCGCCCGCACCTTCACCCGGAAGGGTTTCTCGCTGCCGTCGCTGATTATGTAAAAGCCCAGCTCTCCCTTCGGCGCCTCGATGCTCGAGTACGCCTCGCCCTTGGGGACCTTGAAGCCGTGCGCCGCGACCTTGAAATGGTGGATCAACGCTTCCATCGAGGACTTGACCAGTTGCTTGTCCAAGGGGAAGGCGATCTCGGGCATATCGACCTTGACCGGGCCGTCCGGCATTTGGCGAAGGCATTGTTCGATGATTTTCACACTTACTTTCATTTCTTCCATGCGGCATTCCCAGCGGTCGTAGCAATCGCCGCCGTCGCGCACGATGACGTCGAAGTCCAGGCGGTCGTAGATCTCGTATGGATTGTCCCGCCGCATGTCCCAGTCGACGCCCGAGCCCCGCAGGTTGGGGCCGCCGAGGCCGAGATCGATGGCGTTCTCCGCCGAGATCACGCCGATGCCCCTGGTCCGCTTCAGGAACATCCGGTTCTCGGCGACCAGCCGCTCGTAGTCGACGATTCGCCGCGGAAAAATCCGGCAAAACTCCTCGGCGCGCTCGACAAACCCCTCGGGCAGGTCCTCGCGCACGCCGCCGACCCGGCAGTACGAGGTATGCATGCGGGCGCCGGTGATCATCTCCAGCAGGTCCAGGATCATCTCGCGCTCGCGCATCGTGTAGAGCAGGGCGGTCAGCGCCCCCAGGTCCATGGGCAGGGCGCCGGAGATCAGGAGATGTCCCGATATGCGCGACAGTTCCGTCATCATGACGCGGATGTACTGGGCCCGTTCCGGCGCCTCGATGCCCAGGAGCTTCTCGACGGCCAGCGCGTAGGCCTGGTTGTTGGACGGCTGGCAGAGGTAGTCGAGGCGGTCGGTGAGCGGAAACACCTGGGTATAGGTGAATCCCTCGGCCAGTTTCTCGGTTCCGCGGTGCAGGTAGCCGATGATGGGGTCGACGCGCTCGATGATCTCGCCCTCGAGATCGAGCACCAGTTGCAACACCCCATGGGTGCTGGGGTGCTGGGGGCCGAGGTTGAGGAACATCTCCTTGGTCGCCCTGGCCCCTCCCTCGGGCTCCACCCGGGCCGTCGCGATACTCTGATGAAAGCGCGGCGGTTTGCTATGCTGCCCGGCCGCCGAGGCCCTCGCTTGCGAGGCCGGCCGCTCCGCTTCCTCCTCGCCGAAGGGGTTGTAATCGTCCTTGTAGCCGCGTACCGGGAAATCCTTGCGCAGGGGGTAGCCCTCGAAGCCCTCCCACATGTAGATCCGCCTGAGATCGGGATGGCCATCGAAGACGATCCCGTACATGTCGTAGGCCTCGCGCTCGTGCCACCCGGCGGTGCCCCAGACCGCGGTCACCGAGGGAATGCTCTCGTCCTCGCCGAGCCGGCACTTGAGCCGCAGCCGGTGTCGATGGGGAATGGAGTACAGGTGGTAGACGACCTCGAAACGCGGGGTGTCGGGATGGTAATCGACGCCGCAGAGGTCGGACAGGTAATCGAAGCGGTTGTCCCCGTCCTCCTTGAGGAACCGGCATAGCTCGCCGATGATTTCCTTGTCGACCACCAGGGTCAACATGCCATGGGACGAGTAAGCCTCTCTTACTCGCCCCGCGAAGCGCTCCTCGATCCTGGCGCGGAAGTCCGGTTCGCTCACGCCGACCCCGCCGTCTCCTCATCGGGCCGCCTGAGCACCTTGGCCTTCTTGATCTTCTCCTGGAGCAGAAGAAAGCCGTGCATGAGAGCTTCCGGTCGCGGCGGGCAACCCGGAACATACACGTCAACGGGGACGATGAGCTCGGATCCCTGGACCACCGCGTAAGTGTTGTAGACGCCGCCGGAAATGGCGCAGGTCCCCATGGCGATCACCCAGCGGGGTTCCGTCATCTGGTCGTAGAGCAGCTTCACGACGGGGGCGAACTTCTTGGTCACGGTGCCGGCGATTACCATCACGTCGGACTGGCGCGGCGAGGCCCGGAAGACGATCCCGAAGCGGTCCAGATCGTATCGCGCGCACCCCGAGGCGAGCATCTCGATGGCGCAGCAGGCGATCCCGAAGGTCTCCGGCCAGAGGGCGGAGCGGCGGCTCCAGTTGATAACGCTGTCCACTGTGGTGAACAGAATATTGTTCGGAAATCGGCCCTCTAGAACTCCCAATCCAAGGCCCCTTTCGCCCATGCGTAGATATAACCGACCAAAAGCAGAAATATGAATATGAACATCTCTATGTAACCGAAAAGGCCGATGTCCTTGAGGACGACGGCCCACGGAAACAAGAACATCGTTTCAATATCGAAAACGATAAAAAGTATGGCAATTACAAAATAGTGGACCTTGAACTTTCCCACCGACGCCTGGCCGAAGGGATCGACCCCGCATTCGTAGGGCTGGTTCTTTGCGGGGTAGGGATTGGCGGGACGGACCAGCGAGGAAACGAACAGGATGAGCATGGCCAGAAAGGCCACCAATCCCGTCATCAGAATGATGGGTAGATAATCCAAAAGATTTTCAGTCATACCATCCGCTTCCACGACCGAGAGCAAGTGTCATATAGAAGCACATTATGGGCTCTTCTAGAAGCACATATTATGGGCTCTTCGTCGTTTCAAGTGGAATTCGGCAGAGGCGAATGTCCGCAACAGGCACCACGTAGCCAAAATGGCGGAATTCTGCGGTTTTCGGAAGGTGGCCAAGCTGGCGACACCTCCCATCCAAAGTTCTCCGTCAGTCATGAAACCCATTTCTTGTCATCAATCCCGATGCGCTCCAAGATTCTACCCCTTTAACAACGGCAGCATAGTCAAGGCATCGGCCATGGCGCGCCCGCCCGATACCCGGAAGCCATCTTCCGCCAACGCCAGCGCCGTTTCCCGTTCCCCCTGGTCGGCGCCGTGGCCGGTGAGAACATGCACCCCCCCGGCGAGCCCGGCGTTCTTTCCAGCCAGCAGGTCGGTGGCCCGGTCGCCAACGATCCACGAGACGGCAAGGTCGAGGCCAAGCCTGTCGGCGGCGGCCAGCAACATGCCCGGATTGGGCTTGCGAGCCGGATGGTCCGGGTGATCGTGGGGAGGGCTGCCTTGGCGATGATGCGGACAGGCGAAAACGCCGTTGACGAAGGCTCCAGCCGCCGCCAGTTCATCGTCAACCTTCTTTTCGACGGCGATGAACTCGTCCCAGCCGTAAAGCCCGCGGGCGATGCCGGACTGGTTGGTGACGATGACCACGGGGACGCCCAGGCGGTTGGCCTGGGCGATGACTTGGGCGGCGCCGGGGATCAGCCGGACATCGCCGGGCCTGTGCAGGTAATCGACTTCCTCGACGATGGCGCCGTCGCGGTCGAGAAACAGGCCGGCTCGCCTGGGCGCTCCCTCGGGTCGGTCGAGGACCTGGGACCACACCCCGTCGGCGCCGATCGATGCTCCCGCCGGCAGGTCCATGGCTGGCCCGTGGCCGGTGAACGTCAACGGTCTTGCCTTGGGCTGACGGCGTCCATGCCGTTGTCGTCCAGAGCGGCGGGATCCAGCACGGTGTTCCGGGGCGGGGCGCTGTCGTCTGGCCGCGGGTAATCGAGAATGTAGTGAAGGCCGCGGCTCTCCCGGCGCTTGAGGGCCGAGCGGATGATGAGGCTGGCGACCTGAGCCAGGTTCCTCAGCTCCAAAAGGTCGTTGGTGATACGGAAATTGCCGTAGTATTCGGCGATTTCCGCGAGCAGCAGGTCGACTCGCCGCTTGGCTCGCCGCAGGCGCTTGGTGGTGCGCACGATGCCGACGTAGTCCCACATGAAACGGCGCAGTTCGTCCCAGTTGTGGGAGACAACGACTTCCTCGTCGGAATCCTCCACCGAGCTTTCGTCCCAAGGCCGCAAGTCCGGCGGATCGGCGATTTCCGGCAGCCGCCGGACAATGTCCCGGCCGGCGGCCGAGGACATCACCAGGCATTCCAGCAACGAGTTGCTGGCGATGCGGTTGGCGCCGTGCAGTCCGGTCCAGGCGACCTCGCCGACGGCGTAAAGTCCTTCCAAGTCCGTGCGCCCGTCGATGTCCGTGGCGACGCCGCCGCATGTGTAGTGGGCGGCGGGGACCACGGGTACCGGCTCGTTGGCCATGTCGAATCCGAATTGCCGGCAGCGCTCGTAAACCGTCGGGAAATGGCTCTTGATGAAATCGGCGTCCCTGTGGCTGATGTCGAGATAAACGCAGTCGATGCCGAGGCGTTTCATTTCGTGGTCGATGGCGCGGGCGACGATGTCGCGGGTGGCGAGTTCCCCGCCCTTGTCGAAATCGTCCATGAAACGGGTTCCATCGGGCAGCAGAAGCTTGCCCCCTTCGCCCCTGACCGCTTCGGTGACGAGGAAGGATTTGGCGTCCTGATGATAGAGACAGGTCGGGTGGAACTGGATGAACTCCATATTCGCCACCCGGCACCCGGTCCGCCAGGCGAGGGCGATGCCGTCGCCGGTGGAGACGTCGGGATTGCTCGTGTAAAGGTAGACCTTGCTGGTGCCGCCCGTCGCCAGAACGACGGCGCGGGCGCCATAGGCTTCGACTTTTCCCCGCCGCCCGTCGAAGGCGTAGACGCCGACGCAACGCCCGCCGTCCTTTTGCTGGTCGCGGATGAGGTCGACGGCGTTGTGGTATTCCAGCAAGGTGACGCCGGCCAGGGAACGGGCTTGCCCGATCAACGTCGTTTCGATGGCCTTGCCGGTGGCGTCGGCGGCGTGAACGATGCGGCGGTGGCTGTGTCCGCCTTCGCGAGTCAAGTGGAAGTTTCGGTCGCCGGCGCTGTCGCTCCGGCGACTGAATCCGACTCCCAGCCCGGCCAGCCGGTGGATCGCCTCGGCGCCGTTCTCGACCACGAAGCGGACCACTTCCTCGTCGCAGAGACCAGCTCCCGCGTTCAATGTGTCCTGGATATGGGATTCGAAGGAATCCTTTTCATCGAGGACGGCGGCGATGCCGCCTTGGGCGTAGTAGGTGTTGTTCTCCTCGAGCCGCCCCTTCGACAACACCGCGACGGACGCGTGGGGAGCCACTTCCAGCGTCAAACCAAGGCCGGCGGCGCCGCTGCCGATGACGATGACGTCAAAAATTCGTTTCCGCTCCATGCGCCAAGCCTTTCCGTTACGCCGAAAGGGAAGCTGCCGCTGTCGACGGCCCGGGTCAACCGGAAACCGTCCCTTGCCGCGAATTTCCTGCATTGATCGTCGGCCGGGTATCTGGAAGGATGACTCTATCGATCCTTGGTATGAGCGCCGCCTTGCCCGTCATCGACCGCATCGCCGAATTCCACGCCGACATGACCGCCTGGCGGCGGCGCCTGCACGCCCATCCCGAGACCGCTTTCGAGGAACGCCGCACCGCCGGCTTCGTTGCCGCCAAGCTTGGCGAATTCGGCATCCAGGTCGACCGCGGACTGGCCGTGACCGGCGTTGTCGGAACGATCGAGGGCGGTGACGGACCGGCCATCGGCCTGCGCGCCGATATGGACGCGCTGGGCGTTTCCGAGGCCAATGATTTTGCCCACCGATCCACCGCCGGCGGCAAGATGCACGCCTGCGGCCACGACGGCCACGCCGCCATGCTCTTGGGCGCCGCGCGCTATCTGGCCGAAACCCGCCGCTTCAAGGGGACCGTGCATTTCATATTCCAGCCGGCCGAGGAGATCGAAGGCGGCGGCCGGGTGATGATCGAAGACGGACTTTTCGACAAGTTCCCCGTCGATGGCGTCTATGGAATGCACAACTGGCCGGGGCTGCCGGTCGGCCGGTTCGCCTTGCGTGCCGGCGCCATGAAGGCCGCCTGCGACATCTTCGAGATCACCGTCACGGGCAGGGGGGGGCACGCCGCCATGCCGCATTTGGGCGCCGATCCCATCCCGGCGGCCTGCGAGATGGTCTCGGCCCTCCAGACCATCGTCAGCCGCCTCGCCAATCCGGTCGATTCGGCGGTGCTCACGGTGACCCGGTTGCGGGCCGGCGAGACCACCAACACGATCCCGGATACCGCCGTGCTTGGCGGCACCACGCGCTCGTTCCTGGAGGCGACGCGCGATATGATCGAGGCCAGGATGCGGCTGATCGCCGATCACGTCGCCGCCGCCCACGGCGTCGCCGCCGAGGTTCGTTACGAGCGCCGCTATCCATCGCTGGTCAACCATCGCAAGGAAGCCGAAACCGCCGCCGCCGCCGCCGCCGCCGTGGTCGGCGCCGACAACGTCGACGCCGACGCTCCGCCCAACATGGGCGCCGAGGACTTCGCCTACATGCTGGAGCGCGTCCCCGGCTGCTACGTCCTGATCGGCGCCGGCGAAAGCTCGCCGCCGCTGCACGCCTCGACGTTCGACTTCAACGACGAGATATTGGCGATCGGCGCCAGCTACTGGGCTAAGTTGGTGGAGACGGTGCTGGGGGTGCCGGACCGGGGAGCCTGATCGAGGCTTCTAATGCGCGCAGACCATGCGCGCCCAGCCATAATAGGCCTCGACGGGCTGTTTGGTCTGGTCGTTGTCAGTGAACAGGGCGATGGCTTGGATGCGGTCCTTGGGCGGGCGGCCGAAAGCCCGCTCGAAGTCTTCAACCACGTTGCGCCGCTCCGTTACCCAGGTTCCGGCGCGGTCTTCGCCGCTTTCGACGACAACGCTGCGCACCGTTCCCGGCATGTACGGGCTAACGACGACGGTTTCCACCGGCACATTCCCGTTCGTCCATACGTAACGCAGCGTCGGCACCGGCGCCAAGCCGAACATCGATCCGGGATCGCCGAACAGCAGGAAGATCGCCGCCGTCACATCCTCGCGATTCTTGACGCGAAGATCGGCGTCCGGCTGGATCTTCGTCGCCGACCAGGACCATTCAAGGACGGGACACCGGGTTGGATCGGCATCAACGCGGCGGATAAGCACGGAAGCCGAGTCCCGGCCAACGGCGCGAATGGCGACCCGCCCATCCAAGACGGCAAGCCGGTATTTCGTCTCGCCTCGCAACGGAAGGTGTTTCCATTGGTCCCGCGGAACGGTCTCGGCATCAAAAAGCTTGTTTCCCGCCGCTGCTTCCTGCTTAACCCCGGCCGTTACAGGCACCCCGGCATAGGCTGCAATGAGAAAGACCAACAGGGCGGGAAACGCCTTACTTATTCTCATTGCCGTTTTTTTCGGTTCATCCGGGAATTCCGGGAAAAGCGTCCGTTATACGTTGAGCCCGCCATCCCAATCGGCGGCGTTCAAGGTCGTGCCGGCTTCGCCGGTCGCCTCCAAGATGGCGAACCTCGGACGCCGCCGCCTGGGATAGTTTTTGGTGTGTAGGTCGGCTCGGAAGAATAGCCGCTTTTGTCTCTCGAAAGAATAATCATTGGCTCTCCTTGAATGACTTTCTCGGGAGGCCGGATAAGGCCACTTTCCCGAGCCGGCCTGCCATCCTGAAGCCCCTGTCCGTGACGGCTGTCAAGGGCGGCCGTTGGCCGTCGCAAAGCGACGCGCGGCACCCTTTACCGCCGTCACGGACAGGGGCGGGCTTAATAAAGGACAGACGAATTTTCCCGAATTTCCAAAAAGTATTCGCCGGGTGGGCCTCGCACCCACTGGAAAGCGCCGTCTTATCACGGCGCCCACCCAACCCGGACGTTTCGGCTCCAATCAGAATCAAGTGTAAAAAACACTTTCAGGACGGGTGGATCGTGCGCTCCGGTGGGAAGCAGATGGAGATGGTCGTTCCCTGGCCTTCTCTGCTCTCAACGGTCAGGGTGCCACTGTGCATCTCGGCATACTTAGGGCACAGATAAAGTCCAAGCCCGTGCTTGATGCGGCCGATGAAGGTCTTGTCCGGGTGCTTCTCAATACGCAATGAGCCCAGCACCTCGTTGACCGCCTTGACCGCTTTCCGCAGCTTCCAGCGGGTCGGTGTCAACGGCGGACGCATGATCATCATCGAGACATTCGAGCGCGGCGCCCAACCCTTAAATCCCCATGGGACGCGCAAGCCGACCCGCCTTTGCTTAACCCGTCCCGCGGCTTCCTCCCCGAGGCTTGTCCAACGCCTGCCAACCGAGCTGCGGCAGACGCCCATAACCTCACAAAACCTTCGGAGCCTTCACTGGTAGGGCTTCCTGTACGCGAGCCAATTGGACCAAGACGGGGTTCATGGTTTCACAAAACCGCCTGTTCGGCTATCATCGGAGACGATTCAGGGATTCCATCCGGAATATAGGATTCATTCGTTTCTACCGGAGCCTCGATGTCTCTCCATGATGAACTGAAGTCGCAAGCGAAGCTGGTCGCCAAGGATGTAAGGGCGGAGAAGGCGTCGGCATATTCGCGGCGAGCACGGGACTTCATGGATATCAATCCCGATGCCGTTCTGGGGGTGATCGACCTCATACATCGTGAAGCAAACCGGAAGAAGCCGAACGATGCGATGATCCAAGCCTTCGGCTACATGTTCTCCACCGGCATGGAAGCCTTGCGGTATAAGGTAGAGCGACAGCACGAGTGGGCGGAGGACCTCGTTGATGAGGTTCGGGAGTTGTTGTTTCTGCTGGCCAAAGGAGGAGTAATCTCACCCCACCTGCTGATGTTCTTGCTGAATGGCTTCATCGAGGCGAAGCTCGACCCCGGCGAGGACCTGACGGACCTTCTGGGCGAAGTGGCACTCGAACAAGCAGCGGATACGCCTATACCGGATTCGGGAGATCTCGACGAATTGCTTGAGTCGATAGTGGAGCAGGTTGGCGGCAATGAGTTCGAGGTTTACGCCGCCCTGGCCCAAACTAGTCAGGCCATGCCGCCGGAAGTCCGCCAAGCAATGATGGGGCAAATTGCGGCATCGGAGAACCCGGTGCTCCGCGATACAGGAGTCTTGTACTTACTCGACCCCGCTCCCGAGGTTCGTCGCACGGTTTGCCAAACGATCGCTCGGCACGGATCGCCATCCATTCTCTCGCCGACATCGTTGCGACGCATGATCGCTCTTCGAAACTGGCTCCCCGAAGGCGAGCGCCATTATCTTGATGCCGCCATCAAGATGGCCCGTCAAAAGCAGGTTGAGTGTGCTTCTTGGCCGCAAGGTAAGGTCGGGGAACTTCTTGCTTCAAACATGGATGGCGCTGGAGCCCAGAGTATCTTCGCCGTGGTCAAGGAGGGACGGAAACACGTCATTGCCAGTCTGTTGGTGAAGCAAGGTGTTGGCGTGGCGGACGCATGGTGCATCCGTGACCAGTCGAAAGCCGACGTGAAGGATTTCCTTGGGCATATCCGCGCCGAAACGACTTCCATCCCTGTAGACCTTGATTTTCTCCATACTCTGGTTCCACACTATCTTGCGGTTGGACGGAAAGCCGGAAACGTGCCCACGCCGGGTTTCCTCGATTTTGTCGAAGCCATCGGCATCGAGAAATGGCAGCCTTCGGAATTTAGCGCGGATGACCTTCTCTCTCTTTTGGAGAAAGACGCCACCCCCAGCCATATAGAAGGTAAAGCGGCCGCCGAGGTGATCGAGAGGAGCAATGGTTGGTGCGACGAGTCCGATTTCCTGGAATCCTGGTTCGAGGATGATGCCGAGGTAGAGGCTGTTCTTTCCGAAAAGCCACGATCCAGAACCCCGGCCAAGGTCAACGCCATCATCAAATCGATTTTAGAGCCACGCCGCGGCAAATGGGTGGAACGTTTCCTGTGGACGGCCCTCTGGCTAAAGCAAAAGCAGGATTTGTTGTCGCCGTGGATGGAGTTCCTTGTCGTCGGACGTGAACTCCACCGGGGTCGCCCCATCAAGGAAATCCCGGTCATGCGGAACATCGCGGAGGTAACCGTAATGGCGGCAACGGCGATCAGGTTCTAACGGCGCGGTACTACGATGCCTAAGCTGAAGTTCCAGGGAATCGCCCAAGGAAGCCGCTGAACCATAACATCCTTGGGCGTCGTCGGTTCAGGAAGTTCCACCTAAGCCTTGCCCAAATGCTGCTTGCCGGGCGGGCGAAAACGCCCAAGATATGTGGGCACGATCGCTTCCGCCGTTGTCGGCTCGATACCCAAATCACTGAAAGTCAGGACCTTTTCTCCGACCACGTTGTCTTTTTCGAGCAGTTTGACCTCGTCGCGGGTGAGCAGCGGCTTCGGCCATTTTTCCAGGAACCAAGCTTGCAGCCTCAACAGCCGGAACGGCACCGGCAGCAACAAACGTTGGCGTCCCGTCTCGGCCAGCATGAGTTCCATGATTTCCTTGAAGCTGTAAACCCGTGGCCCCCCCAGTTCGAAGGTTTCACCCTGCGTTTTGGGATCGGCGAGGATGGCCATGACGGCTTCCGCCACGTCGCCGGCATAGACCGGCTGGAATTTGGTGCCGCCGCCGCCGTAAAGATCGATGTCAACAAGGGACCCGCCGCTGAACAAGGTGAACCGCGGCGGAAACGGACAGCCAATCACTGGCAATATGTATGAAAAGCGCGCCAGCCCGGCGAAAAAGTTGAAGAAGTTGTCCTCGGGTCCGAAAACAATGCTGGGGCGGACGATGGTGGCGGCGGTGAAGGCGGCCTTGACCGCCTCCTCTCCTTGCGCTTTGGTTCGGCCATAGGCGGACGGCGATTGGGGATCGGCGCCGATGGCCGAAACATGGACCAGGCGCTGGGCACCGGCCCCGTTGGCGGCTTCGGCGATGTTGGCGGCGCCCTCCACATGGATCCGCCGGAAGGTTCTTTTCCCCCATTCGGACAGGATGCCGACAAGGTTGATGACCCAATCCGCCCTTTCGGTGGCGGCGGCGGTGGAAGTTTTGTCGCAAATGTTGGTGGCGACGGGGACGATTTGTCCGGCCTCGCCCATGGTTTTGAGGTAGTGGGCGGCCTCGGGGTTGCGCACGGCGACGCGGACCATGGCGCCGCCAGCGGCCAATCGCTTGACCAGATGACGGCCGAGGAATCCCGAACCGCCGAACACCGTTACCACGCAACGCATCATGGTTCGCCCTCTTGGAGACGGCCGGCGAAGCCGGCATGACCTTGAACGCCGCCGATTGGGATGGCAGGCTCAACGTATAATAGACGCTTTTCCCGGAATTCCCGGATGAACCACTTATTAACAGCGGACATCCAAAATCGTCTCGGAACAGAGTTTTTCAACAGCCTCGGCCAGGGGCGGACATCTCGACCTTGTCCAGAAAAGGCCCGGGGCTGCAAAGACGGACCGATGGATCAGGCAGGCTTGCGCGGGATGAGAACCGTTACTTTTGTGCCTTTGCCGAGCTCGCTTTCGATCTCCAAACATCCCCCGTGCATCTCTATGAATTTCTTCGACAAGAGCAGTCCAAGCCCGGTCCCTTCCTGGACTTTCATTTCCTTTCGCCTCGCCTGAAAAAAAGGCTCCATGATGTGGGGCAAGTCCACGGAGGATATGCCAATGCCCGTATCCTCGACTAAAATTGCAACGCTATCCCCCCGGCTTTCCATTGCAATGGTAACCGTCCCACCACCGGGGGTGAACTTCATGGCGTTGCTCAGAATGTTAATCAGGACTTCCTTGATAGCCCGCCGGTCCGCAGTCACGTGGGCGGGCGTGTCGCCTATGTTGTTGACCAGCCTGGCTCCCGGCTTGCGGGCGCCGCCTTCGACCATACGGGTGGATTCATTAATGAGTTCAGCCAAATCCACGTCTTCACAACGAAGTTCAAACTTGTCCGCTTCGATCTTCGTCAATTCGAGGATGTCGTTAATGATTTCCAGGAGATGGTTGCCGCTACGGTGGATATCCTGGGCATAACCCCGATTTTTGTCCGAACCAAGGGTGCCGAATTTCTCCAGCATCAGCAATTCGGAGAAACCAATGATTGCGTTCAAGGGCGTTCGCAGTTCATGGCTCATGTGGGAGAGAAACTCGATCTTGGCGGCATTGGCCGCTTGAACGTTCTCCTTTTCCATACGGTATTCCTTAGCGGTCAACCTTTGTTATCGAGCCCTTGTCACAAGGGTATCGATGGCCTCTCGGCCGTACAATACGGATTCGATCCCCAACCCTGTGGAACACGGGGGCAAATCGATGTCCGCAAAATTTTCGTTTTCGCGGCGCGCAAACACCGTCAACGGCCGCTCCCGGCCCGCATGGGCTGTCTTTTGCATGTCGGGGTGATCGCCGTTACACTTCGCCGTTTTCTCCTCATCCCCGTTGCCGTTGATAGAGGGCGCCCATGGGCGAAGCTGTCGAACCGGACCGGCAAGCCACGTCAACCGACGGATCGAAACGGGTAGAACTCGCGCTCGGCGATGAACTCGTCCTCCTCGTTCCGCCGGATGACGCCGCCAATCCGGAAATATCAATCGTCGTCCCGGCGCTCGACGAGGAAGTGACGATCGGCGAATTCGTCGATTGGTGCCAACAAGGAATCGGCAAGGCGGCTGTCGCCGCCGAGATTCTGATCATCGACAGTTCAAGCGACCGGACGGGCGAAATTGCTCTCGCCAAGGGGGCGAGGGTGCTGAAAACGCCGAAACGCGGACTGGGACGCGCTTATATCGACGCCATCGCCATCATCCGCGGCAAATACGTCATTCTGGGCGATGCCGATTGCACCTACGATTTCCGCGAGATCGCGCCGTTTGTCGAGCGCTTCCGGGAAGGCTACGAGTTCGTCATGGGATCGCGCTTCGCCGGTTCGATCGAAGCCGGCGCCATGCCGGCGTTGCATCTTCATTTCGGAACGCCGCTGACCAATTTCATTCTTAACCTTATTTACGGCACGCGTTTTTCCGACATCCACTGCGGCATGCGCGGATTGACCCTGGCTGCCCTCAAGAGAATGAATCTGCGTTCGCAATCCTGGGAATACGCCTCCGAGATGGTCATCAAGTCGGTGCGTATGAACTTGCCGACCGTCGAGGTCCCGGTCCGCTTCCACAAGGACAAACCGGGACGCTTGAGCCATCACAAGCGGATCGGCTGGTATTCTCCTTGGCTCGCCGGTTGGATTAACTTGCGGGCGATGCTGGTCCATGGAGCCGATTTTTTCGTCATGAAGCCCGGCCTTCTGCTGCTCGCCCTTGGCCTCGCCGTCACCCTTTCCCTGGCCGCCGGCCCGCTGACCATCGGCGGCGTGACGTTTTCCCTCAATACCATGCTGCTGGGCTCGACGATGGCGGTCGTCGGCCTGCAATGCGTGTTTCTGGGGTGCATGGCGCAAACGCTCTACGACGCCACCGGCGCGGCGCGCCGGCGGTGGCTCGATTTGTTCGCTTTCACGCCGACAATGGCCGTCTGCGGACTGCTGTTTCTGACCGGTTTGGGTTTCGCCTTCAACTTCCTAGCCGCCTTCGTACAGGTGGGGTTCACGGTGACGGCGGAAATCCTGGCGGCCAACCACATGGCGGTTGCCGGTCTGCTGGCGATCATCCTGTCGTTCCTGACTTTCGTGTCGACCTTGTTGCTGCACGCCGTTGCCGCCTACATGCCGGACGAGTATTCCGGCAACGGCGGAAAATGACGACCCCATGCAGCGCCAAGGCTCCTTCGGCGAGACAAGGCGGAAGACCTGGGTGGATCGGTTTGGCATCTGGCTTTCGGCCCGCCGGATCAAGGCCTCCGTCAACGGCATCACCGGCAAACGGATCGCCGATTTCGGATGCGGTTATCACGCCGAAATCGGCCGTTCGTTCCTCGATTCCGCCGGCCGCCTCGTCCTCGTGGATATTGCGCTGGCGGCGGACTTAAAGGCGCGTCCCAATGTCACGGCGATCGAAGGTCGGTTGCCTTCGGCGTTGCGCGAAATCGCCGGCGGCTCCCTGAATATCATCATTTGCAATTCCGTTCTCGAGCACCTTTGGACACCGCTCGACACCCTCGGGGAAATCCACCGCCTGCTGGCCCCGGCCGGCCAATGTTTGCTCAACGTGCCGTCGTGGCGGGGCAAATGGTTCCTAGAGTTTTCGGCCTACCGCCTCGGTCTCAGTCCGCCCGAGGAAATGGACGATCATAAAACCTATTACGATCCCAAGGACCTGTGGCCGTTGCTGGTCAAGGCGAACTTCAAGCCGGCGAACATCCGTTGTTTCAAGCACAAGTTCGGACTGAACACCTTCGCCATCTGCACGAAGGACTCCTTGGGCGAAAGGGGCGATGCCTGAATGACGGCCGGTGGCGACGGCGATGGCGTGGACGGGATGGATCGATGGGACCGCCACTGGCGGCGTTTCGCCGAGTCCGCCCGAGTCAATCCGGCGCAAGCCTTCCGGCGGCGTTTGATCTTGCATCTGCTGGGTGGCGAGGCGGCGGAGCCGGGGGCGGCGATCCTCGACATCGGCTGCGGATCGGGCGACTTGCTGGCTGAACTGGCCGCCCACCTCCCCGGGGCCATGTTCGCCGGCATCGACAACAGCAAGACCGGCCTCGCCTAGGTGCGCCGGAAGCTGCCGCGAGCACAACTCCTGCAATGGGATATGACCAGCGCCGCCGAGGCCCCGGAGCCGCTTCGCCAATGGGCCGGCCACGCCGTTTGTTCGGAGGTCCTGGAACACCTTGACGATCCGGCCGGCGTTCTTGCCAACGCCAGGGCGTTCATCAAGCCCGGCGGCCGGCTGGTGATCACCGTTCCGGGGGGACCGATGAGCGCGTTTGACCGCCATATCGGCCATCGGCGCCACTACACCAAGGCCTTGCTCGGCCAAGTGTTGCTTGCCGCCGGATTCGAAACCGCCAAGGTGGCGGCGGCCGGATGGCCGATGTTCAACCTTTACCGGCTGGCCGTTTTGCTGCGCGGCGGCCGGCTTATCGAGGATGCCGCCGGCGCTCCCGGACCGCTGGCGAGGACGGCAATGGGCCTGTTCCGCCACCTCATGCGCCTGACCTTGGCCGACACGCCATGGGGATGGCAGATCGTCGCCGTGGCCCGAAAAAAAAACTGACCGGCGGCTTTCGCCCGCCGCGGCGATACGGACCCCGCGATGCCTGGTTATTTGGGCTCCGGCACGTAGCGCAGATAGGGTTTTTCGGTACGCCAGCCGTCGGGATATTTTGCCTTTGCGGCTTCGTCGGAAACCGTCGGGACGATGATCACTTCTTCACCGTGTCTCCAGTTGGCGGGCGTCGCGACCTGATGGTTGGCCGTGAGTTGCACTGAATCGATGACCCGGAGAATCTCATCGAAATTCCGGCCCGTCGCCATGGGATAAATGAGGATGAGCTTGATCTGCTTGTCCGGGCCGATGAGGTAGACGTTGCGCACGGTCAGATTATCCGCGGCAGTGCGTCCTTCCGCCGAACCCGGCGTCTCCGCCGGCAGCATGCCGTAAAGCTTGGCGACGGCCAGATCCTCGTCGCCGATCAACGGATAATTCACCGCCGCGCCCTGGGTCTCCTCAATATCCTTGGACCAGGCGATATGATCAGCGACCGAATCAACGCTCAAGCCGATGGCCTTGATGCCGCGTTTATCGAACTCGGGCTTCAGTTTCGCCACGGAGCCGAGTTCCGTGGTGCAGACGGGGGTGAAGTCCTTGGGATGGGAAAAAAGCAAACACCAGCCGTCACCCATCCATTCGTGAAGGTGGATGGTGCCTTCCGTGGTTTCCGCCGTAAAATCTGGCGCTTCACTGCCAATTCTCAATGACATTTTCTTGGCCTCCGAGTTTGTAAATTGACGGCTGTGAATTATCCGATATTTCTCGGATAACCTGAAAATTTTCTCCTATCGTAGCAAAATTTAATCGCCACTATAACGGTTTTTCCCGCGCCGCCGCCCAACAGCCCGATTTTGTCAGGTTCATCCCGGAATTCCAGGATGAACCAATTTTTTGGGGTCGGAGATGTCTAGGGGTGGTTGGTTTTTACTCGGTCATGGCATTCCGCGGACGAGGTTCGCGGAGGCGGAAGCCAATACCAATTCTCTATCCATGGATTATCATCAATCCATGATGCGTCCGAAGCGGGCCTGGTCCTGGAACATCACCCTTGGAGGCAAGCCCTTGGCGGCCGCCGCCACCTTGGCCTCGGCTACGATGCCGCCGAAGTTTTTTTAAACGAGGCGGCGGCCCGCGGGTTGGGCTTCGGATGACGGGGGCGGGGCGTGATCTTCCGCCAGCCGTGGCGGTGAAGCAGATCATAAACCGTCGACTTCGCCACCTTGCGGCCAACCTTTTCCTCGAAAGCCGCCTGTATCTTGCCGACTTCCAAAATGCCGCCGGGATCGAAGGCGTCACGAAAACCCTCGATCCACGATGCTTTTTCCTCTTCCGTCAGGTAGGCGTGGTAACGCCCGCCCTTGCCCGACAGTTTGAGCGCCGCCTCGCCATCCCGCAAAAAGGCGCTGTGCAGGTTCCGCACCGTGCCGACGTCAAAACCGACCATGTCGGCGATCCGTCGCGGCGGAAGGCCATGCCCGGAGCGGAAATAGATGCATTGGGCGCGCTTCAGTTCGCTGATATTCCGTGCTTCGCTCATCAGGGCGCGCATCCGTTCTGAGGTGCCTTCGGGAAAGGAGCGGCGATAAACGGACATGACAATCTCCAACATGAAAACAGTGAGGGAAATCGTCTCATATATCCATTAATAGAAAGCTAATTGGTACAGGTCGCCGGAACAGCCTCTGGCATTGACGGACCCCCAGCGCGATCGCCCACTTCCGTGCGATAAAGGCCGACAGCGTTTTGCCGCCCCAAAGATCGGCGGCGAGGCCGAAGTCCGAGGGAGAACACCGCGGCGCCGAGGCGATCCGCTCCAGATGCTTGCTTTCCAAACGGCTCGGACGGCCGGGACGGTCCGCCCCTCGGCGAGGCCGGCGAAACCTTCCGCCTCGAACCGCTAGTGGCCCGCGGCCTTGCGGCAGCTCATCCCCTGGGCCACCGGTAGAACGCCATGCGGCCGGTGGCCGTAACGCGATTCCTCCGAACGGCGGATTTCATCTTGTCGGAGATGGCAAGCGGTTTCACGCCAAAACGATACCCACAGGGGTCAGTACCATGCGCAATTACTTATGTCGTTATGGTATGGTTCAGAGCCATGCCTGGCTCACGGGGTAAGCTTTCAGACCTCTGGGCTAAAGGGTCCGGGCAATGCGGAACCCGACGATGTTGTGCCGTTCGCCGGCGTCGATCCAGTTGCGGCTGGCGGAGCGCGCGTTCCACGGTTTGTTGATCCAGGAACCGCCTCGAACAACGCGCTCGCCAAAGGATTCCAAATCCCCAATCATATCTGGATAAACGTCGGTATGCTCGCCGTATGCGCCTTTCTCGTGAAGGTCCGCGCACCATTCCCAAACATTCCCGTGCATATCGTGCAAACCAAGAGGGTTTGCCGGAAACCGTCCTACATTCTTCGTCTTCCCACGAAATTTACCCACCCGGCCAATGTCATAAACGAAGTCCCCGGCATAGTTTCCCTCTTGGTCGGTGATCGTCCTGCCGCAATGGAACGGGGTTTTCGTTCCGGCACGGCAGGCGTATTCCCATTCCGCTTCCGTCGGCAGCCGATAATTGTGCCCCGTCGCCTCGCTAAGCCAGCCGCAATAGGTAACAGCGTCATCCCAGCTCACGTCGATGACGGGACGGCCGCCACGGCCCCAGTTCACGTCGCCGGGAGAGTGGCCGTGGCCGCTTTCGCGAACGAAGTGGTCGAACTCATCGAACGTCACCTCGTATTTGCCCAGGGCAAACGGCGCCGGAAACACGACCCGGTGCTGGGGACCCTCCTCTAAATACCGCTTTTTCTCGCCCTCCGGCGAGCCCATCAGGAAATCGCCTGCCGGGATCTCCACCATCTCCGGCGCAAAGGGCGCGTCGCGGAACACCCGGCCAGGGCTCGCGATGTTCTCCTTAAGCTTCTGCCGCGCCGCTTCCTCTTCCTCTTCTCTCAGCTTGCTCGAATATTCCTGCTCGTGCGTTTTCGTTATCCATGCCTCGTACCTCAAAATATATACCATGTAGCATATCATGAGAAAAAAGATCGCCCAAGCGAATAGATTTTCGTCGATCGGAACTAATAATAGATTTTCTTCGATCGGACCTATTGACAATTTAGCCTCCACTTTCTCCCGTTCTTTCCTTGGCGCGGGCGAATCTCCTTGACGACATTGTCGTCGCCGACTGCAATCATCGGCGCGCCTTGAGCGCCACCGCCATCAAAAGCACAGTGCCGCAATAAGGACACGCCCTCCAATCCGGTTCCACGGGCTTCCAGCAATCCGGATATTCACGGGAAGCGGAGATCGAAAATCCATCTCGACAGAACTTTGCCGCGACCGGCCGGCGGGGTTCCCGCGACCTTGACAGAATCGTTCCATGCCTCCTTTTTGAGCGCGTCTTTTTCGGCATCCTACAGTTTTCAGTTCAGCGATGGAACCCACATATCTTTGTTTCTCAACGGAGGCGTGGGCCTGGCTGGTGGGCGTTTTAACCACGCCCACGACACTTTTTTCGGGAACCAGAGCGAATGCGTTTAATGAACGGATATCCCGTGCCGTGGAGGGTTGACCGCCATACCGATGTGCCGGTGATATATCTCCGTGGTCTCCGTGTTAAAATAAAGCTTTTGCTTCCAGCGCGGCTTCGGCGGGCGACGCGGCGGCTGGGGGGGCAACGTCGTTTTTGAACACAGAGCGCAGAGAGAAGACACGGAGATCACAGAGAGAGATAGATTAAATCGATTCTGGCCATATTTCTTGATATAGGAATTTAAATGCGTATGGCGTCACCGTATTTTCCATGGGGCGCCGGCGCCTCAGTCGAACAGTATTTCCGCGAAGGCGATTCCACGTTCGGCGACCCATACGAGATGCTCGGCCATCGACCCGGCGAGGCCGTAAAAAAAGACGAGCGCCATGATCGTTAACACGGCGGCGAGCGCGCCCTCCGCCCAGCGGAGAACCAGGTACCTGGCCGCCACCGTGAGCTCCGCCGCGCTCGCGTAACCCGGATCGGGTTTCGCCGGCTTTTGCAGAATCTTGATTGTCCGCCGGCGCCAGCGGCTGCCGAGGGCGAAGAGGCCGGTCCACAGCATCGCCAGATGGGCGGCCGTGGGAACCAGGGTGCTGAACAGCATGCCACCGACCCAAAGGTGGTCGCCGAAGGTCGCGTCGTCCGCCGAGACGCGCGCCAGAAGAGGTTTCAGCGGCAGCAGTTCGCCGTCCTCCAACGGCCCGACGATCAGGTTGGAATGTTGGACGACCCACGGAATGATCGATTGGACGACCCACGGAACGACTAGGTTGAAGGATTGGATGGCCCACGGAACGACGAAGGCGAGTGCGGCCAGGAGCACCGCCGCCGCCGCGAGATCGATCACCGTATGGCCGAGGATGATCCGGATGCGGATCGCCCCCTTGCCGAGCAAACGCCGGCCGAGCCGCCGGCTCACCGAAAGCGACAGGTAGTCCAGAAAGCCGTTCGCGATCGGCAACAGGAAAAAAAACAGAACGATAACGAGAAATCCTGGATTCCAAACACCGCCTCTGAGGGCGAGGCTGAAGGCGACAAGGCCGGCTAAGACGAAGAAGCGGGCGCCGGCGATGGCGAGGAAGAAGGCGAAGGTGACGGCGAAGGCGACGGCGAAGGCGACGGTGCCGACGACGGCGGGGGCGAAGGCGGCGGCGACGGCGACGATTGCGAGGATGAAGACGAAGGTGACGGCGAAGGCTCCGGCGTAGGCGGTGATGGCGAGGAGGAAGGCGAAGACGCCGGCGGAGTAGCCATCAAGCCCGAGCAGCCCGTACAACACGCCAAACGCCGAAACACCGAACACCACCGCCACGACGCCCCCAACCAGCCATTCCGGCCAACCCCTCGGCAACAGCCGCCTCGCCCGCGCCCAAAACCAGGCATCGATGACCTCCTGCTTCCAGGCGACGAGGCCAAGGGCGGCCAGGGAAGCGACGAGTGCGCCGGCGATCCCGCCGCGCGCCGCCGGGTCGACGATCTTTCCCAAAAAACCGACCGGACCCAGGCCGCCCGGCCCGCCGAAGCCCCAGCCGGCGACGAAAAACACGAAAGCGTAGGCCACCGCGATCCCCGCGCAGAGCCAGACGCCACGCCATTGGAAGAACAGCCGCTCGCCGAACCAGCGGTCGAGCCGATCCAGCACCGCCGCGAGCCAGCCGCGGTAAGTTGCAACGAAACCGGGCAAGAGAAGCTCTGCGAGTTTGTCCTCCCGCGTTTTGGGATCGGCAAGGTCCGCACGCGCCCTGTTCAGCATATGGAGGCAAATCGCCACCGCCGCCGCCGCCAGTACGGCGGCGACCGGTATCAGCACGTCCTTCGCGAACTCCACCACTCCACCGACTCCCCATCGAACCGGGACCGGCCGTCCCTCCGCCGAAGCGGTCTCGGAGGCCGTCCGAAAATAACCGCTTGAAAATTATGGCCCATGATACACGTTATTGTCATCACCGGGCTCGCCGCCTAAGCCATAGGCGGCGCGCAAGGCGTCCTTGCCGGCCAGCTCCAAGAGCTCGTCACAAAACAACCGCGTCACTTCTACTTCCGTCGTCATGCCCGGCCTTGAGCCGGGTATCCACGCGGTCGATGCCGAGCATGAGGCCCGTGGATGGCCGGATCAAGTCCGGCCATGACGACGGAAGGGAGGATGGCGATTCGTTTATTCTGTTACGGCCACTAAAGGGATTCAGCTTTGCTATGGCTCGACCGGGCGCCGAGACCGGCCACTTGCCGCAAGCCGCCGCAAGCCCGAAATCCAGGCCCCATGACCGTTGACAACGAAGGCCGAAGGGCTATAATGCCGCCGCTTTGCACGGGCCTTTGGGGCTCCGTGGAAAGCCATGAATCCATTGACCCTGATCCATTGACCCTGATCCATTGACCCAATGGGGCTCCGATGTTCGCAGTCTTCAAGACCGGCGGCAAGCAGTACAAGGTGGCGGCAGATGACGTCATTACCGTCGAGACCCTGCCCGGCGATGCCGGGTCCGAGGTCAAGTTCCATGACGTGCTGATGATCGGCGGCGACGGCAAGGCGCCCAGCGTCGGCGCGCCCCTTCTCGCCAAGGCCACCGTTTTCGCCGAAGTGATGGAGCAAAGCCGGGGGCCGAAGATCATCGTCTTCAAGAAGCGCCGCCGCACGGGCTATCGCCGCAAAAATGGCCACCGCCAGAACCGGACCGTGCTCCGCATCACCGGCATCAGCACCACCGGCGTCAAGCCGGTGGCCAGAAAAACGGCGGCCGTGGAGCCGGCGGCCACAGGGCCATGGGACAAAGAACAAGCGGCCAAAACCGAGGACAGTAAACCAGCGGCCAAAACCGAGGAGTAGGGCAAGATGGCGCATAAAAAAGCAGGCGGCAGTTCCCGCAATGGCCGCGATAGCGCCGGCCGGCGCTTGGGCATCAAGAAATACGGTGGCGAAATCGTCGTTCCGGGCAACATCATCATCCGCCAGCGCGGCACCAAGTTCCATCCCGGCGTCGGCGTCGGCATCGGCAGGGACCATACGATTTTCGCCCGCGTCGAAGGCCAAGTCAGGTTCCGGCGCAAAGCCGCCGGACGGGTTTTCGTGGCGGTGGAGCCGTCAGCTTAGTGGCCTGTATCATCTAAATTGCACCCCTACGACGGCCTTGCGAGGTTTCCGGCTAGGAGCGCGTCGCGCCGTGG
>DUZD01000008.1 GCA_013349695.1 Rhodospirillaceae bacterium | reverse complement strand
CGTCCGCCCAAATCGAGAGCAGCGTTGACGCCTTGATTGCGGCTGTTGGCGCCGGTTCGGACGACCGCTACCTGTCGGTTTTGCCCTTTGCCTTGTTGCTGGAACAGATATGCGGCATCTACGTGCCTTTGCGCGTTGGCGCGTCCAGTTACCTCGCCGATGGGGTCGCGGCGGCTTGCCGGCGCGGACTGACGGAGGCTTTGGTTGACCTGGTCGACGCTGTTCGGCCTTCGGTCATGGTCCTCGTTCCCGGGATGCTTGCCGGCTGGGTCGCGGCTTTGCGGCGAACCGCCCAACGCGCCCCCGACAGCTTGCGTTTTGTCGCCGTCGGCGGCGCTCATATTGCCCCGCGTTTGGCCGCTGCCGCGTGGCGTTGCGGCATCCCGGCCCATGAGGGTTACGGGCTCACCGAGTGTTGCTCCGTTGTCGCCTTGAACCGCCCGGGCGAGCGGCGCGCCGGTACCGCCGGAAAACCCTTGCCTGGCCTTGACGTGGAGATTGACGATGGCGAGATCGTTGTCACCGGGCCGAATGTCATGGCCGGTTATGTCAATGACGTTGCCCATCGTGGTTGCTGGCGCACGGGCGACCTTGGGGCGCTCGATGATGAAGGCTACCTGACGGTTTACGGCCGCTTGGACAATGTGATCGTGACCTCGTTTGGGCGCAACATCAGTCCCGAGTGGATCGAGGCCATGATCCTGGCGGAGCCGCGGATCGAACGTTGCTTCTTGATTGGCGACGCCAGGCCGTCCGCGACGGCGGTGATCGTTGCCTCGGAAACGGGCGGCGCCTGGTTTGCCAAGGCCGGCCATGCCGAGGTGTTGGCGTTGATAGGCCGGTTATGCGCCGCCGCCCCGGAGTACGCCCGCCCGCAAGAATTCATATTGACCGATGACGCCGAGTTGGGCCGGCACGGGCTTTTGCGCCGTGACGGCCGGCCGGAACGCGTCGCCATCGCCAGACATTTCGCCTCGCCGCCCGAGGCCGGTTACGCGCGCGGCCGGCTGATGGGAGGACGATGATGGCTTTCCATGAACGGCTGACGGCGGCAACGGCGGCGGAAGAAGATGATTTCGTCAACATCCCGCTGATCAAGCAGGCGCTCCGCGACGGCGTGCCGAAAGACATGTACCTGGCCTATCTCGAGCAGGCCTACCACCATGTCAAACACACTTGTCATCTGCTCGCCCTGGCGGCTTCGCGGTGCGGGGATGGAGACGCCGGTTATCAAGAGGCGCTGTTCGAGTACATCAACGAGGAAAAGGGGCATGATGAATGGATCCTGGACGACATCGCCGCCCTCGGCGGTGACGCCGGCGCCGTGCGCAAAGGCGAGCCCGACATACCCTGCGCGGTGATGGTCGGCTACACCTATTACGCGATCGAGCATATCAGCCCTTATTGCCTTCTAGGCATGGTCCACGTTCTTGAGGGCATGTCCGTCCTTCTTGCCGGCAAAGCGGCGGCCTCCATCCGGCGGACCATCGGCGATGGCGACGATGTTGGCGGGTTCACCTATCTGGCGTCCCATGGCGAGATCGACATCCAACACGTGGCGTTTTTCAAGAAAACGATCGAAACGATCAGCGACGCTGAAAAGCAAAAAGCAGTCATCGAGACAGCCCGCGTCATATATCGGCTTTTCGGCGATATCTTTCGCTCCTTGGGCAAGAATCTGGAAGGCAATCAAAATGCGGCTTGAAGGAAAATGCGGACTTATTACCGGCGCCGGTTCGGGAATCGGCCGGGCCTTGGCCATCGAAGCCTCGGCGCGGGGAATGCGGCTGATTCTCACCGGCCGCCGGCGGGATGCGCTGGAAAGCACCTATGCGCTTGTTTCCTCAAAAGCGGATGTTCATGTCGAACCCCGCGATATCACCAGCGCCAATGATCGATTGCTTCTCCGCCGAGTGGCGGGGGAGCGTTTCGGCTGCCTGGACATCTTGATCAATAACGCCGGGGTCCAGTCGGTCGGACCGCTGGCGGCCATCGGCGACCGGGACCTCGAGGCAATGGTTCGCACCAACCTCCTGGCTCCGATGGCCATGGTGCGGGATATGCTGGATCTACTGAAGGTCTCGGCGGCATCCAGAATCGTCAATGTGGGGTCGATGTTCGGCGAGATCGGATTTCCCCTTTTCGGGGCTTACTCGGCGACCAAATTCGGCTTGCGGGGTTTGTCGGACGCCTTGCGGCGCGAGCTTTTCGATGACGGCGTTGGCGTGACCTATGCCGCCCCCCGAGCGACAAGAACGGCGGCGACCGCGCGCTACGCGCATTTGGTCGAAGCGTTCAAGATGAAAATGGATGAGCCCGAAGACGTCGCCCGGCGGATACTCAGGGCGGTGGAACGAGATGCCCGTTCGGTCTACCCGCGTGGTCCGGAAAGATTCTTGGTTTTACTACAACGGTTGCTGCCGTCGGTCATTGATGGGGCGCTGGTAGCTCAATTACGCAAGGCGCGTGAAAGTTTGGCTTCTCCGCCATCGCTGTCCCGGGACAGCGTCGCCATCAAGGCCGAGAAGCCAAACGGCGCCAAGTCAGGCGCGTTCTAAAAAAGGATACGGGATGATGACCAGAAGATTACTTTTTGCGGTTCTGACGACGGCCATGTTGATCGGCCTAGGCTACGCCGGTCCGCTCCGGGCGGAAAATTTTTCCGAAACGGCAAGCAATTTCGTCGATATCCACGGGAACGAAGCAATCCGGACTTTCGGCACCGTCGACCGCGACAAACGTTACGCCAGATTCCGCAAGTTGTTGATGAATTCCTTTGCCGTCAAAGGCATCGCGAAATTCATCACCGGCCCCTATTGGAAAAAGGCGAGCAGCGAGCAGCGCCGCCGCTATCTTGCCCGGTTCGAGGATTATCTGGTCGCCAATTATGCCGCCAAGGCCTGGAAGATCGACAAGGTAAGGCTGGCCATTCAAAAAGTCGTCCAGGGCAACGCCACCGACTACATGGTCTCAACCCGTCTTATCATTCCCCATAAGGATAGGGATATTCCGATAGGATTTCGTATCCGCGATACGAAAAACGGGCCCAAAATCATCGATCTGCAAATTGAAAACGCCAGCCTTATCATCACCTTTCGCTCGGAGTTCATGTCGTTGTTGAAAAAGAGCGGCGGCGATTTCGACGAATTCATCGAGGTCATCGTCGAGCGTACGCTCAAGCTGGAAAAAACGGCGCAAAACAGCCAGCAAAATCCCCAGGCGGCCGCGCAATGAAAATCCGTCCGTGGCGCCGGGGAAGAGTGCTATCTCGGTTCGATCAAGCCTTTGTCGGCGAGATAGGATTTGAAGTCCAAATCGGCGTTGATGACGTCGTCCATCAGAAAAAATACCAGTTCCTTGCCCAGGCTTTCCCGCGCCACTTCGCTATCGCGGGCGGTCTGGGCCAGACGCACCATCGTATCCATTTTGGCGTTCAGTTCACGATGGTGGTGGTAATGCTTTTGCAGCTGCGGATAGCCGACTTTCTTTAAAAAGGCTTCCTCTCGCAGGAAATGCTTCTTGGCGAAATTAACGAAATCGGGAACCAGCACCGCGCATTCCTCGACCCGGCCGTCGTCAAGCGCCTTGACGATTTGGTTGACGATGCCGATAAGACGGCGGTGATCGTTATCAATGGGCTGATATTCCAGCTCGAACGATGGCGACAATTCCACCATTTTCAGTTCCTCTCTGAATTCACCGGCAATCGCGGTCCGTCCTTGCCAACGGGTTCCGCTTTCATCCCTCAGGATACACAAAGGCGTGGTGGGCATCAATCCGCGCCGACAGCCGACCCTTCTCCGCCGCGTCGAAACTGCCGGGAACGCGCACTTGGAATTCGGCGCCCATATTTTTCCCCTCGCGCACCCGCAAGCGGACGATGCTGCTGTGGCCGAGTAGATGGGTGGAGATCACTTCCACGGGCGTTCCCACCCCACCGTCGACACCGTTGGTGAGCACGAAACCTTCCGGGCGGATGAGAACCTTCACCGCCCGGCCCTCATCGATGCCGTCCACCGCGATCCGACCCATTGGACTGTCCACGGCACCCTCTGAAACCACCCCATGAATCAGGTTCATGTGACCAAACAGCATGGCGACGTACTCGTCCACCGGTTGATAGTAAATGTCGGCGGGACGTCCCGCCTGGAGAATCCGCCCATCATGGCTGAGAACCTTGATGCGGTCGGCCATGAACATGGCTTCCTCCGGATCGTGGGTGACCATCAGGGTGGCGATGCCACTCTGTTTGAGCACGCTCAGGGTATCCTCGCGAATCTTCGCGCGCATGCTCGTGTCAAGGCCGGAAAACGGCTCGTCCAAGAGCACCAACCGGGGTTCCGGGGCCAGCGCGCGGGCCAGCGCCACCCTCTGCTGCTGGCCTCCGGACAACATATGGGGATGTTTCCCGGCATGGCCCTCCATGCCCACTTGTTCGAGCATCTCCATGGCCCGTTTCCGCGCCCGATGCCGCGGCTGGCGTGATAATCCAAAGGTCACGTTGTCGACAATCGTCAGGTGCGGGAACAGCGCGTAGTCCTGAAACATCAGCCCGATCCCCCTGTCTTCCGGCGGAACGTGGGTGCCCGGTTCGGCGACCACCTGCTCGTCGATGGTGATACGGCCCCGCTGCAGCCTTTCCAGGCCGGCGGCGATGCGCAGCAAAGTCGACTTGCCGCTTCCGGACGGTCCCAAAAGACAGACCAGCTCGCCGGCGGGGATGGTAAGGGAAGCGTTGTCGAGGACCGGATGGCCATCGAAGGCGTGCGAAACGCCGTGAACGTGGAGTCCTTTCATCATGACACTTCTCCTTGCCTGCCATGGCCGGGCCGCGAACGGGTGATGGCCATGCTCAGAAACAAAACCGGCAGAATGCCCGTCCCGACGATGGCGAGAGCGGCCAGAGAGGCTTCCCCCAACTGCTCGTCCGAGGCGTATTGGTGGACGAACGTGGCCAGGGTTTGGAAGTTGAACGGCCGTAGGATGACGGTCATGGGAAGCTCTTTCATGCAATCCACGAAAACCAGGATCGCCGCCGTCAGCACGCTGCTCTTAATGAGCGGCACGTGTACGCGCCGCATGGTGCTGAACGGCCCGTGACCAAGGCAGCGGGCGGCCCCTTCCATATTGGGGGTGACCTTGCTCAGGCTGGCCTCGACGGTCCCGTACGACAGGGCCAGGAAGCGGACAAGATATCCAAAAGTGACCGCCGCGATGGTGCCGCTGAACAACAACCCGGTGGAAATTCCAAACGTTTCGCGGAAAAACCCGTCCACGGCGTTGTCCAGCGAGGCGAGAGAGACAATGACGCCGACCGCCAGCACCGAACCGGGCACGGCGTAGCCCATGCTGGCCAGTCGGGCCACCGCTTTCAGCACCTTACCGCCCTTGATTCGCACGCCATAGGCCATGAAAATAGCCACGGCCACGGCCAGGACCGCCGCCAAGGAGGACAACATGACGCTGTTGGCGGCATGGGCCAGAACGGCCGGGTTGGCGGCATCCTCGAAATAGGTGACGGCGTAGGCCGCGAGCACCCCGCTCGGCAACAGAAAACCCAACAACACGGGGATAAAACAGGCGGCGAAGGACAGCGCTCCGATCGTCCCGGCGAGCCGGTAACCGGGCAGCGCCTTGTACTTGGTGGTGGTGTGATGGAAGCGCTGCTTGCGCCGCGAGAAGCGCTCCAGAAAAATCAGCGCCACCACGAAAAGCAAGAGCAGGGACGCCAATTGGGCCGCTCCGGCGACATTGTTCATGTTCAGCCAGACATCGAAAATACCGAGCGTGAAGGTATTGACGGCGAAAAAATCGACGGTGCCGAAATCGTTCAGCGTCTCCATCAGAACCAGCGACACCCCGATAACGATGGCTGGCCGCGCCAACGGCAGGGCCACCGAAAAGAAACTGCGCCACGGTCCCCGCCCCAGCACTCGGCTGGCCTCGAGCACGCAAACGGACTGTTCCAGAAAGGCGGCGCGGGAAAGCATGTAGACGTATGGATAAAGCACCAAGGTCATCATCGAAACGGCGCCGCCCAGCGAGCGGATTTCGGGAAACCAGTATTGACTTTTGCCGGTCCAGCCGAAGATCTCGCGCAATCCCTTTTGCAGCGGACCGGCGTACTCCAGGATGTCGGTGTATACGTAGGCGATGACGTAGGCGGGCACCGCCATGGGCAGCAGCAGCGCCCATTCGAAGACGCGCCGGCCGGGAAACCGGCACATGGTCACCAACCAGGCCGAGCCGACGCCGATCATAAACGTCCCAATACCCACGCCGACCATGAGTTGCAGGGTGGTTCCGATGTACATGGGCAAGACGGTCGAGGCCAGATGCCGCCAGATGTCGTCGCTGGGGTTGAAGGCGAGCGTAATCACCGCGATCACCGGAACCATGACCGCCAAGGCAATGGCCATCGTGCCCAGCGTCCAGCCGTTGGCCCATGAGCGCCAGTCCGTCCGGCGCCACGCGGCGCCGGCCGTTCTTGCCACCATGGAGGTCATTTCAGCATCGATCCTTGCCCCACCCTTCGTCACGATTTCACTCGGGCAAGTCCCGCCAATCCGGGTGCGAGGCCGCCATGACGGCCGCCAGGGAAGAGGGGGGAGTTGCCGCCCCGGCGGCCGCCGTCGGCCTCGAGGGCCTTCTTCAGTTGTTGAAAGCCACTTGGTCCATGATTCGAGTTGCCGTGATGCGTTGCTCGGCAACCTTCGCCAGGAAGGCTTTATCGGCCTTGAACTCGCCCCAGGAAGCGACCATCGGGTGAAGCGGGACGCCGGCTTTCACCGGGTATTCGAAGTTTCGTTCGGCGTAGATCTTCTGGGCGAAATCGCCGCTCAGAAACTCGATGAGGCGGATGGCGTTTTCCTTGTTCTTGGCGCTTTTGGTGACGCCGGCGCCACTGATGTTGACGTGCGTGCCGCGGCCGTCCTGGTTGGGAAAGATGATCCTGACCGCGGCGGCCCATTTCTTCTGCACCGGTTCTTTTTCGTTGGCCGCCATCTTGCCCATGTAATAGGTGTTGCCGAGGGCTGCGTCGCATTCGCCTTCGAAAACCGCCTTCACCTGGGCGCGGTCGTTACCCTGCGGCCGGCGCGCCAGGTTCGCCTTCAATCCCCTGGCCCAGTCCGCCGCCGCCTCTTTCCCCTTGGCCTCAATGATCGAGGCGAGCAGCGAGACGTTGTAGACATGCTTGCCCGAGCGCGTGCATACCCGCCCCTTCATCTTGGCATCGGCTAAGTCCTCGTAAGAGGTCACCTCGCCGGGTTTGACCCGCTCCTTGTGAACGAAAATGACGCGCGCCCGGACGGTAAGCCCGTACCAAAGACCGTCTGGATGGCGGTACTGGACCGGAATGTTAGTATCCAACACGCTTGATGTCACCGGCTGCAACAGGCCGGCCTTGGCGTGGTTGTGGAGTCTGCCGATATCGGCGGTAAGAATGGCGTCGGCGGGGCTGTTCAAGCCCTCGGCCTTGAGCCGTTCCTGCATCCCCTTTTTCAGATACACCATGTTGACCTTGATGCCGGTCTCCTTGGTGAAGGAGTCAAGCAGCGGTTCGATGAGAAACGGCTGGCGCGATGAATAAAGATTGACCTCGCCGGCGGATGCCGGCGCCGCGGCAACCAGATAAAGGGTCGCGACGCCCAGGAAAGCCGCGGCGACGCGCCAATACCACGATTTCATCATATTTCATCCTCCTTGGATTTTTTTATCGAGCCCCACAACCGAGAGGCTCGTTTTTCCGCGAATTTGTCTCAACAAAACTCAATGATAATTGAATATGATTATCATAACCGTTCGCAGAATCCAAGTTTTCCTGTCAAGACCGTATTTCCGTGCCGCGCTGGCCCAGGCTGGGACGGTCGACGGCGACGGCCTTGACCAAGGCATAGACCTTCTTGCCGGGCTTGAGGTCGAGCTCGTGCAGGGATTTCCGGGTCACGCGGGCGATCAGGGGAACGCCGATATCGACCAATAGGTCGGCCTGCGGACCGCCGTCGGCGCCGATTTCCTCGATCCGGCCGGGGAAAATGTTGAGCACGCTGATGTCGGCGGGTGGCGTCAGGCTCAGGGAAACGTCGCGGGCGCGGATGCGGACGCGAAGGGAGGTTCCCTCCGGCATCCGCAGACGCGGCACCAGCAGCCGGTTGCCGGCGAAGGCGAGTTCGGTGAGCCCGAAGGTGTCGTCCTGGGCGACGACGGCCGCCGAAAAGACGGCGCCGGTTTCGTAGCGTCCGGTCAGCGGCCTCAAGTCCAGGCGGCTCATGATCTGCTCGACGGATCCCGAGGCGACGGCTCTGCCTTCGGACAGGATGACCAAGGTATCGGCGAGGCGGATGACCTCGTCCAAGGCGTGGCTGACGTAGACGATGGGAAGGTTCGCCTCGTCGCGCAGGCGCTCGATGAACGGCAGGATTTCGTTCTTTCTGGGCGCGTCCAGCGACGCCAGTGGCTCGTCCATGAGCAACAGCCGGGGGCTGGCCAGCAGGGCGCGGCCGATGGCCACCCGTTGTTTCTCGCCGCCCGAGAGCGTTTTCGGCCGCCGGTCGAGAAAAGGCTTCAGGTCCAGCATGTCGACCACCTGGTGGAAATCCTGATGACGTTCCGATGCCGGTCTCAGGCGCATGCCGTAGCTCAGGTTGCCCAGGACGCTCATATGGGGGAACAGGCGCGATTCCTGGAACACATAACCAAGGCGGCGTTTCTGGGGCGGCAGATCGACGCCTTCGCTGGCATCGAAAAGCACGTGGCCGTCGATCTCGATCCTGCCCCCGTCGGGACGTTCGAGCCCGGCCAAGAGGTTGATCAGCGATGTCTTGCCGGCGCCGGAGCGGCCAAACAGGGCCGTCAGGCCGGTCTCGGCGGTGAAACGGACGTGCAAGGGAAAATCGCCGAAGCGGCGGCTGATATCCACTTCCAACATGCTATCATACCAAGGATCGATGATAATGACCCATAGAGACGGCTTCCCAAGGCTTTCGGCTAGGAGTGCGCGGCGTGGCGATGCGGGGCATCGCGAGACGGGCACGACGACGTCCGAAAGCCTTGGGAAGCCGCCGTTCCGGTCGCCTCAGCGCCCCGTCGGAGGGCGGCGAAAAGCTTTGACGATGCGCCGCATCGCCGGCAACTTTTCTCCTACCCGACGGGGCGCTGAGGCGATCTCTATGGGTCATTATCATCGATCCTTGGTATCACCCGCCAATGCGGGCGGCGACCCGCCGCGCCAGGAACTCGGAGACCACGAGCGCCGCCATCGCCAGCAGAATGGAGACGATCATCAGGCGTAGCGCCCCGGCCTCGCCGCCCGGCGCCTGGAACAACGAAAACAGCGCCAGCGGCAGGGTCTGGGTTTCGCCGGGGATGTTGGAAACGAAGGTTATGGTGGCGCCGAACTCGCCGAAGCCGCGGGCAAACGAGAGGATGGTGCCGGAGAGGACGCCGGGCGCGGCCAACGGCAAGGTGACGGTCAGGAACACCCGCGCCGGGCTGGCGCCGAGGGTAAGCGCCGCCTGCTCCAGGCGCCGGTCCACCGCTTCCAGGGACAGGCGGATGGCTTGCACCATCAGTGGAAAGGCCATGACGGCGGAGGCGACGGCGGCGCCTTTCCAGGTGAAGGCGACGGTGACGCCAAGGGTATCGAAAAGCCAACTCCCCAGGGGGCCGCGCCGTCCCAGCAGGATGAGGAGCAGGTAACCGATGACCACCGGCGGCAGGATCATGGGCAGGTACAAAAGGCCATTGAGCAGGGATTTGCCGGGAAAATCGCACCGGGCCAGCAGCCAGGCGGTGAGCAGGCCGATGGGCAGACTGCCAGCGACGGCCCAGAAGGCGACGCGCAGGCTCAAACGCACGGCCTCGATCTCGAAGGGGGTGAGGGTCCACATGGCGGGAAGGCACGGTCCTCAGGGCGCCGCCGCTGGGATTACGGTGAAGCCGTGCTCGGCGAAGACGGCGGCCGCCTGGGGCGACCTGAAAAAATCGAAAAACCTCCGCACCTCTGGCCGGTCACGGCCGGCGACGATGGCCGCCGGGTAGGTGATCGGCGGGTGGCTGGCGGCGGGAAAGGAGGCGGCGACGCGCACCCGGCTGGTGATCCGGGCGTCGCTGGCGTAGGCGACGCCGGCCGCCGCCTCGCCCCGTTCGACGAGGGCCAAAACGGCGCGTGCGTCCTGGGTCCTGACCACCCGGCCGGCGAGCGCCCGCCACAGACCCAGCCGTTCGAACGCCGCCTTGCCGTAAATGCCGGCCGGCACATGGTCGGGGTCGCCCATGGCCAGCCGGCCGCCGGCCAGTTTTTCGGCGAAAGGGAAATCCCGGGCGATGCGCAGGGAAAGGATGCTGCCGGCGGGCACGATCAGCACCAATCGGTTGCCGAGCAGATCAAAACGGCTGGCCGGCACGATGGCCCGTTTGGCGGCGAGAAAATCCATCCATCCTGGATTGGCGGAGATGTAAATATCGGCGGGGGCACCGTTGGCGATCTGTTTCGCCAGGATGGAACTCGATGCGAAGGAGGCGGCGGCGGCGCCCAGGCCTTGCGACCGAAATAGGGAAACGATCCGCTCGACGGGCGCCGTGGTGCTGGCGGCGGCAAACAACAAGACCCGCTCGCCATTGGCCGCCTCGCTGGCCACCGGAACCATCACCGCCAGCCAGGCGGCGGCCACCGCCACCGCGAGGCGGCAAGGACCGGCGGCGAGGTGGAGAAAAGCCCGAAAACGACGGACCCCGGCGCCGTGGCAGAACGGCAAGCGCCCGCCCGGCGCCGTTTTCAAATGTCCATATTTGGTCATGGATACCCCCGGCGGCCGAAGCGTTGTATATGAAAGAATATAACGATTTTTGTCAAGGCGAAGCGGAAGTGGACTCTCATAATAGCGGGAGGGTGGGGTTTCGGGTCTTTGACCGACGGACCCACGGCAAGCCCAGAGAGGGTTCTCAAGGATATCGCGCCCGCCTATGCGACCTCGAAAATGCCGTCCACTTCCACGGCGACGCCAAGCGGCAAAGATGAACACCCCACCGCGACGCGGGCGTGGTGGCCGTTCTCGCCGAAAATTTCGGCCATTAGCTCCGACGCCCCGTTGATCACTTTCGGCTGGTCGCTGAAATCGGCGGTGGTGTTGACGTAGCCGGTGAGCTTGACGACGCGCCTGACGCGGTCCAAATCGCCAGCCGCCGCCTCGCGCACTTGCGCGATCAGGTTGAGAGCGCATAGGCGCGCCGCCTGGTAGCCTTCATCAAGGCTCAAGTTTTCGCCGAGCTTGCCCAGGTATTTGATTTCCCCGTTCCATGTCGGGAGTTGGCCGGCGACAAAAACCAGGTTGCCGGTGACGACGAAGGGCAAATAGTTGGCGGCGGGCGCCGCCGCTTTGGGCAGGACAATGGCGAGTTCGGCCAAGCGTTGGTCGATCGTTCCGGCCATGACGGTTTACCCCCGTTCAAATTAAATTCGGTGACAGCATACTTAATTCCAGCCGTCGGGCATGGAAGTCACGAAATCTCCGATCTTGGAATTAAGTATGCTGTCACCGAATTTAATTAGGCGAATCAAACCTTGACAGTCAGCCCCTCTTTCGGGGCCAGGACCTTGGTCTTGGACTTCTTCTCCAAGAGCAGGGACGTCGCCGTATCCAGTTTGGCGTCGATGTCGTCGTCGTTCTGATCGGGATCGTGGTGGAAAAGGTAAAGGCCTTTCACCTCGGCCCGATGGGCAAGATCGACGACGGTGCCGATCGACGAATGGCTCCAGCCGATCTTGGACTCGTATTCGGCATCGGTGTATGTGCAATCCGTGATCAACACCTCCGTACCATTGATGAAGCTGATCAGCTTTTTCACGTAACCGGGATCGTGGTGAGGGCTGGATTCCATGAAGAGTTCGTTGTCGGTGATGTAGCAGATGGAACGGCCCCGGTACTCGACGCGGTAACCCAGGCAGTAGCCGGGATGGCTGAGCAACATGGTCTTGATCGAAATGCCGTTGACTTCAAAAGTTTCCTCCTTGAGGTCGTTGAAGGAGACGTTGGCGGCGAAATCCTGGATGGTGATGGGGAAATAGACCCCGTCCATCTGGGACGAGATCAATTCTTCCATGGAAAAGTTGCCATGAGAGGCGCCGTGGAACTTGAGTTTGCTACCCGGGATATAAAGCGGCGCGAAAAAAGGCAGGGCGTTGATATGGTCCCAATGGGGGTGGGAAATGAAAATCTCCGCCTCGATGCGGTTGCGTTGTTGCGCCATCAGGTGGTCGGACAGAACCTTGATGCCGGTGCCGGCGTCGAAAATGAAAAGCTGGTCCTTGGAAAACTCCATGCTGACGCAGGACGTGTTGCCGCCGTACTTGAGGCTTCCCTGGCCAGGCACCGGCAGGGTGCCGCGCACGCCCCAGAAGGTAAGCTCGATCTTGTCCTCGTGAATGCGGTTGACCTTTTCGATAAACGTTTCCCGGCGCAAGGGCCTGGCGATGAAACCGTCGGCGCCGAATTCCTTGGCCCGCTTGCGGTCGTAATCGTAGGCTTTGGCCGAGACGATGACGATCTTGGTGTCGGACAGTTCCTTCCTGCTTCTGAGCTCCTTGCACAGCACCAACCCGTCCATTCCCGGCATCATCAGGTCGGCGATGACGAAGTCGGGTTTCTGGGAGATGATTTCGGCAATGGCCTTGCCGCTGTCGATGTTGGACACCACCGAATGCCCGGCCGCTTCCAGAATCTCGGTCATGAACTCGATGACGTCCGCATCGTCTTCGACGATGTAGAACTTCAATTTTTTATTCTTTGCCATGCGGCACCTGCGTATTGTCCCGGCTTGTGCTCTCCACGGCGTGCCGATTGCCGCCATAAAGGCGAACGGCATCTTGCCAGGCCCCACACGATGCCAGCAATCCTGAGTACGGTATGGGGTTTATACGTGGAGATTACCTGCAGGGCAATCTAGTACAAAATCGCCGCCGGATGACAACAAAGCGATGTCGCCGTTGACGGCAATTTGCGATGACGGCCGCTAGCGGCCGTCCTTTCGGCGGGAAGCCCTGAAAAAGCGGGCGGCCCCGGGGCCGAGCCCCGGGACACGCCCCAAGTTTCCCAGGGAGGATCTGGGGAAAACTTGCTCCATCACGAACATCCACTGGTGGTGCCGCAGGTCATGCACTTCATGCAAGTGCCGTTGCGAACCAAGGTGAAATTGCCGCATTCGACGCATGGGTCGCCTTCGTAGCCTTTCATCCTGGCGTTCCTCACTTGCTCCAAATGGCTGTCGACGCGGCCGATGATGACGGCATCGACGCCAACGGCTTCCGTATTGCCGCCGCCAGTCAGGACCTGGGCGCCGCCGCCATTGCCGCCGTTTCCGCGAACGCTGCCACCGGCCAAAAACGTGCCGTTGTCCTTGCCGCCTTTGATGCCCAGGAACTGGGAACGCAAGAACCCCCGGCTGGCGAAACTTTCGACCGCCACCTGCTCCCCGGCTCCGCCGTTTTCCGCGAGGTCGCCCTCGCCATGGCCTCGTCCCAGGCAATCGGGATCGAGGTCGGCTGGCTCGACATGGGCCAAATCGTTGCGGCCGAGGTAAGAAACCGCCAATTCACGAAAAAGGTAATCGAGAATCGAGGTCGCCATCTTGATGGTATCGTTGCCCTCGACCAAGCCGGCGGGTTCGAAACGGGTGAAGGTAAAGGCCTCGACATATTCTTCCAGGGGGACGCCGTATTGCAGGGCGATGGATATGGCGATGGCAAAATTATTCATCAGACTGCGGAAGGCGGCTCCTTCCTTGTGCATGTCGATGAAAATCTCGCCGATTCCGCCGTCCTCGTATTCGCCGGTCCTGAGATAGACCTTGTGGCCGCCGACGACGGCCTTCTGGGTGTAGCCCTTGCGCCGGTTGGGCGGGCGCCGCCGCTCGGCGACGATACGTTCGGCGATGTGCCCGGCGAAAACTTCGGCGCGGACGGCGGCCGGCTGCTCGGCGGTTCGACGCCCCAGGTCTTCGCCATGGTCCTCGTCGCCGCCATCGAAAAGCGCCGTCCGCAAGGGTTGCGAAAGTTTCGAGCCGTCCCGGTAGAGAGCGACGGCCTTGAGCCCCAGACGCCAAGACAGCAGGAAGGCGTTCTTGCAATCATCGACCGTCACTGCGTTGGTCATGTTGATGGTTTTGGAGATGGAGCCGGTGATGAAAGGTTGCGAGGCCGCCATCATGTGGATGTGGCTTTCAACGGACAGGTAACGCTCGCCGTACCGGCCGCAGGCCGCCGCGCAGTCGAAAACGGCAAGATGGCCGTCCTCCAAGTGCGGCGCCCCTTCCAATGTCATGGCGCCGCAAACATGGATGTTGGCGGCCTCGATTTGGTCCCTGGTAAAGCCCAAGGCCGCCAACATGTCGAAGGTCATGTCTTCCAGATTTTCGAGGCTTAACCCCAAGGTCCCGGTGCAGAACTCCTCGCCAAGGATCCACTTGTTGAAAACGAATTTGATGTCGAAGGCGTCCTTCAAGGCGTTTTCGACGGCATCCAGGGCCTGGTCCGTGAAGCCGCGGGCGCGAAGCGACTCGAAATTGACGCCGGGGGCGTTTTTCAATCTGCCGCGGCCGATGGCGTATTGAACCATTTCCTCGACCTGAGTGTCCGAATATCCCAGGTTAGCCAGGGTCTTGGGCACTACCCTGTTGATGATCTTGAAATAGCCGCCGCCGGCCAGCTTCTTGAATTTGACGAGCGCGAAATCGGGTTCGATGCCGGTGGTGTCGCAGTCCATGATCAGGCCAATGGTTCCCGTCGGCGCGATGACAGTGACCTGGGCGTTGCGGTAGCCATGTTGCTCGCCCAGCTTCAGCGCCCGGTCCCAGGCCCAGCGGGCGGCCAGCGAAAGCTCCCGGTCCGGGCAGGCGGCGGCGTCGAGCGGCACCGGCTTCACGGACAAGCCCTCGAAGCCGTCTTGATGCCCTTGCGTGGCGCGCCGATGGTTGCGGATGACCCTGAGCATGGCATCGCGGTTGCGCTCGAAGCCGGGGAAAGCGCCCATCTCGCCAGCCATCTCGGCCGAGGTGGCGTAAGCGACGCCGGTCATCAAAGCCGAAATGGCGGCGCAGATAGCGCGGCCGGCATCGGAATCGTAAGGATGGCCGCAAGCCATGAGATAACCGCCGATGTTGGCGAAGCCGAGACCCAGTGTCCGGTACCGATAAGACAGCTCGGCGATGCGGGCGGCGGGAAACTGGGCCATCAATACCGAAATTTCCAGACACAAGGTCCAAAGCCTGACCGCGTGTTCGAAGGCGGCGACGTCGAAAGCGGTATCATCGGTGAGAAAGGCCGCCAAGTTTAGCGAGGCCAAGTTGCATGCCGTGTCGTCCAGAAACATGTACTCGGAGCAGGGGTTGGAGGCGTTGATGCGACCGCTTTCCGGGCAGGTGTGCCATTCGTTGATGGTGGTGTCGAACTGGACGCCGGGATCGGCGCAAGACCAGGCGGCATAGCCGATTCGCTCCCACAGATCGCGGGCGTCGACGCGTTTGGCGACCTTGCCGTCGGTACGGCGCATCAGGTTCCACTCGCCGCCGCCAAGCATCTTTTGCATGAAACCCTCGGTGAGCCGCACGCTGTTGTTGGAATTCTGGCCGGAAACGGTCATGTAGGCTTCCGATTGCCAGTCGGTGTCGAAAACCGGGAAGTCGATTTCGCAATAACCTTGTTTGGCGAAATGGATGACCCGCTGGATGTAATTGTCGGGAATCATTGCCTTGCGGGCGGCGCTGATGGCCTGTTTCAGTTTGCCGTTCCTCTTGGCGTCGAAGCGGGCCCGGTCATCGCCGTTGCCGCCCCCTCGGCAAGCCTTCATGACCGCGCTCAAGTGCTTCGCGGTCAGCTTCGATCCGGCGACCATGGCCGCTACTTTCTGCTCCTCGCGCATTTTCCAGCCGATGAAATCCTCGATGTCGGGATGGTCGATGTCGACGACGACCATTTTGGCGGCGCGCCGGGTGGTGCCGCCCGACTTGATGGCGCCGGCGGCGCGGTCGCCGATTTTCAGGAAGCTCATCAGCCCCGACGACTTGCCGCCGCCGGAGAGCTTTTCGTCCTCGGCCCTCAGGGACGAGAAGTTGGTGCCGGTTCCGGAGCCATATTTGAACAATCGCGCCTCGCGCACCCACAGGTCCATGATGCCGCCTTCGTTGACCAGGTCGTCTGAAATGCCTTGGATGAAACAGGCGTGGGGCTGCGGGTGTTCATAGGCCGATTCCGATTTGACCTTCTCCCCGGTTTTGAAATCGACATGGAAATGCCCCTGTGCCGGGCCGTCGATGCCATAAGCCCAATGCAGTCCGGTGTTGAACCACTGCGGCGAATTGGGAGCGCCGACCTGAGCGGCGAGCATATATCGCGTCTCGTCGAAATAGGCTCTGGCGTCGTCTTCGGAATCGAAGTAACCGCCTTTCCAACCCCAATAAGTCCACGTCCCCGCCAAGCGGTCGAACACCTGTTTGGCGCTGCTCTCGCCGACGCGGCGATTTTTCTTGGCAAGCGCCTTGAGGGCTTGATGGTCGGCAACGCTCCGCCACAGCCAGGGCGGGACGTCGTTTTCCACGACCTTTTTCAGCTTCGCCGGAACACCAGCCTTGCGGAAATATTTCTGGGCAAGGATATCGCATGCCACCTGCGACCACGCGGCCGGCGCCTCCATTTCATCGAGCCGGAAGACGATCGAGCCATCCGGATTGCGGATTTCGCTGGAGGTGGTGCCGAACTCGATGAGTTCGTAAGGCGACTTGCCTTGATTGGTATAAAAACGTGAAATGTGCATGCTGCCCCTTTAGCCCCGCGTTAATGATGCATGCGGTCCTTATTGCCGCCGATCCTCTTTGGGATGGCGCCCTTGCCATACGGGACGGCCTGTCCAGCATTTCCCGCGGAGGATGATCAACACAACATCAAGTGACTTCCCAAACTCAGGCTGCCATATCTAGTCGATTCGATTTCCGATCGCAACATGATTTTTCAACATGGTTTTGTGGTTTTCCACGGAATAAACCACATGATGTAGTAGTTCGTGCGATTTCAGGGGGGATTAAATGAACTCGTCAACCAATTCCCGCGCCCGGTTCATCGCCGTCCCTGGCCCGAATATTTTTTTGTTCTTCACCGATTAGCGGGGAAATCAGGCCGGCCCGGAAAAGCGGCCTCTTTCAGGCCTCCCAAAAAAGTAAGCCCGGCCTATTTTCTTGAGAGACCTTGCGGCCATTCTCCCGAGCCGACCTGGCACCCTCGCGGCAGGTCGGGCCGCACTTCCCCGGTAATCGGTGAAGGACTATTTTTTTGCAGTGGAAGAGTTGGCGGACTTGAGGTTCGGCTGGAAAACGTGTTTTGCCGGCTCCCCCTTGGCTTTCGGTCAGGATTCGTCGATGGCGTCGTCAAGCACGAAAACGCGGATGGCGCTCGACAGGTTGCCGGTGCGGGTTCGGTCGATCTCGGTGATCAACCGGTTCAGGGAAATGCCGCGGGATTGGGCGATTTGCTTGAGCCGCCGCCAAAAACAATTTTCAAGCGACACGCTGGTCTGATGGCCGGCGACGAGGACGGATCTTTTGCCGATGTGGCTTTCGTCCTCGTTCAAAATTCCCGTCTTCATTTATCGTCTTCGCAATCGCCGCGGTTGTCGTCGCCGGCCCTGAAATTAAAGCGCGTCCTTGCGCCTTTGCGCCACGGCGATGGTCGGGGGCGCATCGGCGGGGCCGCCGAACAAAAGGCCGGGAGCGGTCATCGCCGTTGATGTCCGATGGTCAGGATGTAGACGGCGGCCTCGTCCCGGCTCATGCCGATGGCCTTTTTCAGTTCGCCATCGTCGAAGGCTCCGACGACGGCGGCGCCAAGATCGAGGGCGGCCGCCTGCAGCAATACGTTCTGGGCGGCGTGTCCGGTTTCCAGGAGAATGTAGCGCCGGCCCCGCTGCTTGTACTTCCGGGTTGCCCGTTCGACGACGGCGGCGAACACAAGGATGGCGGCGCTCTCGGCGATCCACTCCTGATGGAGGGCGATGGCGCTCACCCTGGCGCGCAAGTCGCCTTCCGAAGTCCTCCTCAGCTTGTGTCGGCGCGGCGCGTATTTGTATACCCCCGCCGAGAGGGATTCGACATTACCGGCGACGAGATGGATTTCCAACGGATAGAGCGCCCCGGCCGAGGGCGCCGTCCGGTAGCCTTCCGGGGCGTTCACCCCCTGCGCCGCCCACAGCAGCTGCGAAACCTCGGCAAGGCTTAACGGCGCCTCGCCGTAGTCCCGCACCGACCGCCTGGCGCGCAAGGCCGCCTCGACGGCGAAGCCGCCGTCGAAGTTCGGCTCGGGGAGCTTCACCGCCCTTCCGCCCCATGGGCGGTGGCGGACGGGACGTTCGCGGGTTCGCCCTTATCCCCGGCCGTCATGAACCGGCGCCTGGAACTCGGCGAAGAAGTCGTTGCCTTTGTCGTCGATGACGATGAAAGCGGGGAAGTTGTCGACCTCGATCCTCCAGATGGCCTCCATGCCCAGTTCCCCGTACTCGAGGCATTCCACTTTTCTGATGCAGTCCTGGGCCAGGCGCGCCGCCGAGCCGCCGATGGAGCCCAGATAAAAGCCGCCGTGCTTCCGGCAGGCCTCGGTCACCTGTTTCGACCGGTTGCCCTTGGCCAGCATCACCATCGATCCGCCCTGGGCCTGGAAGGCGCCGACGTAAGGGTCCATGCGCGCCGCCGTCGTCGGACCGAAGGAACCCGATGCGTAGCCTTCGGGCGTTTTAGCCGGACCGGCGTAATAGACGGCGTGATCCTTGAAGTATTGTGGCAAGCCCCGGCCCGCGTCCAAGCGTTCCTTGAGCTTGGCGTGAGCAATGTCCCTGGCGACGATCAGGGGGCCGGCCAGCGTCAGCCGCGTCTTGATCGGATGGCGGCGCAAATTTTCGAGGATCTCGGCCATCGGCCGGTTGAGATCGATTTCGACTACTTCGCCGCCCAGGTTTTCGGCGGTGACTTCGGGCAGGTACTTGGCCGGATTAGTCTCCAATTGCTCGAGGAAAACACCTTCGGCGGTGATTTTTCCAAGAATTTGGCGATCGGCGGAACAGGACACTCCGATGCCGACCGGACACGACGCTCCGTGACGGGGCAGCCGGATGACGCGAACATCGTGGCAGAAATACTTGCCGCCGAACTGGGCGCCGATACCCAAGGATTGGGTCAACCCATGGACGGCCTCTTCCAATTTCAGGTCGCGGAAAGCGTGGCCGGATTCGTTGCCCCGTTTGGGCAGACCGTCGAGATAGCGGGCCGAGGCCAGTTTCACCGTTTTCAGGTTGGCCTCGGCGGAGGTGCCGCCGACGACGATGGCCAAATGATAGGGGGGACAGGCGGCGGTGCCCAGGGTTCTGATCTTTTCGTCGAGGAATTGCATCATACTGTCCGGGTTCAACAACGCCTTGCTCTGTTGATAAAGAAAGGTCTTGTTGGCCGAACCGCCGCCCTTGGCCAGGAAGAGGAACTCGTATGTGTCGCCGTCGGCGGCGTGGATGTCGATCTGGGCGGGCAGGTTGTCGCCGGTGTTGACTTCGCTGTACATGTCCAAGGGAGCCAACTGGGAAAACCTGAGGTTGGCTTCAGTATAGGTTTTGCAAACGCCTTCGGCCAGCGCCGCCCCGTCGCCGCCGCCGGTCCATACCCGTCCGCCCTTTTTGGCGATGACGATGGCGGTGCCGGTGTCCTGGCACATCGGCAGCACGCCGGCCGAGGAGATGTTGGCGTTTTTCAAAAGATCGAGGGCAACGAACCTGTCGTTGTCGGAAGCTTCCGGGTCGTCGAGGATTTTCCTCAGCTGCGCCAAATGCCCGGGCCGCAATAGATGCGCGCAATCGTCAAACGCTTCCGCCGCCAGCAGGGTCAAGGCGGCGGGATCCACTTTCAGGATCGTTTCCTCTTCAAACCTGGCGGTGCCGACGTGATCGGCGGTGAGCAAACGATAAGGCGCGGCATCGTCGCCCAAAGAGAACATTTCGTGGCGTGCGAGTTGGCTCATGGGCGATTTCCCGTATGTATGGTAAAATTGGTTCCCGGCTTTGCGATTTCAACGCAATGGCGGGATGGAACCCCAGGGTCGCCGGAATTACTTTTTGCGGAAGGCGTCGAGAGCAATGACCTCGCCGGTCGCCTTGTCGTCGTCGCTGGCGCCGTCGGATTGATCCGCCAAGCCCGGTTCCATGACAACCTTGCCGTCCTCGCCTTGGCTGGCTTTGTACGTCATATTGAGTTGCAGTCCAAAGTCGACCGCCGGGTCGGAAAATGAAGTGACGGCCGCCAAAGGGACGTGTAAGCGCTCGGCCTTGCCGCTGAACCGGAGCGTCACCGTGAAAGCGTCGTCGCCGAAGACCAAATTCTCGAACTGGTGCTGGATCACGATGGTCATCTCGTCCGGGTGTTCGGCTCGCAAGGAAGGCGGTATTTTGACGCCCTCGGCGCCAGTGTGGAAGGTGATAAGGAAGTGATGATCGCCGGCAAGCCCTTCTTGCGCCGTCACCCGCAACGCTTGGCGGATGACGTTGCGCAAGGCATTTTCGATCCACTGGTCGTAGGGAAGAGGATCCATGTCCATTTAATTTCCTAACGTCGCCGCGTTCCGTGCGGCGCTTACGTCTCGGTCGCGGCCATGCCTGCGATTGCCGCCAGTGCGTTGGGGCCTTTTCCACTTTCGTGGAATCGGCGGCGGCGGCTTTAGTGGGGGGCTTCTGTTGCCAGGTGCCCCCCGAACCCCGTTTCAGCCTTAAGCGGCTAAAGCAAATGCCTCGTTATCATTGGCATTTATCAAGTTGGCCCGATAACGGTGGTGCCATGCCGGGCGAAAACCCTATCTTTACCACGCGCGTCGATCCTGTTTCGCCCCCATTTGAAATCCTCGTCGGAACCTAGGCCGAGGGGGAAGGAATTGGTGGAGGCGCCGGGCACTGCCCCCGGGTCCGCAACGCTTATTCTATAAAGCGTTTATCGCCATAGCCGGTTTCCCGGCACTTAATAATATAGAAACTTTAGGGAGACTTGAAAAGGGGACAAATGATGGACCGGAAGGGCAACGGGAAGCTTTGCCCCGGCGGCGGGAAACGGTAAAGTGCCGCCCGCGGGAAGGGCCCGACCCGTGGGGATGGAAACAGGCTCATGAAACAGTACCTGGACTTGGTCGGCCACGTTTTCCGCCACGGAAGCGTCAAAAGCGACAGGACCGGCACAGGCACCCGGAGCGTATTCGGTTATCAGATGCGTTTCGATTTGGACGATGGTTTCCCCGTGGTGACGACAAAAAAGCTGCATCTCAAGTCGATCGTTCATGAATTGCTGTGGTTCCTGAATGGCGACACCAATATCAAGTACCTGAAAGACAACGGCGTTAGGATCTGGGATGAATGGGCCGACGAAAACGGCGACCTCGGTCCCGTTTACGGCGCCCAATGGCGGTCCTGGCCGACACCCGGCGGCGGGCACGTCGATCAAATCAGCCGGGTGGTCGAGGAAATCAGGAGCAATCCCGATTCGCGCCGCTTGATCGTCTGCGCCTGGAACGTCGCCGAGATCGGCAATATGGCTTTACCGCCTTGCCATTGTCTTTTTCAATTCTACGTCGCCGACGGCAGGTTATCCTGTCAGCTCTACCAGCGTAGCGCCGATATTTTCCTGGGCGTCCCTTTCAATATCGCTTCTTACGCGCTTCTGACGATGATGGTTGCCCAGGTGACGGGTTGGAAGCCCGGAGATTTCGTCCATACGTTCGGCGACGCTCACCTGTACGCCAACCATTTGGAACAGGCGAAAGAACAATTGGGCCGCCAGCCTCTGCCCTTGCCGAGGATGAAAATCAACCCGGACGTCGGCAACCTTTTCGACTTCAAGTATGATGATTTCGACCTGCAAGGCTATCAAGCCCATCCTCTTATCAAGGCCGCTGTCGCCGTGTAAGGATTTTCCATGCGCTTGTCCATTATTGTGGCGATGGCTGAAAACCGGGTCATCGGCCATGCTGGCGGCATCCCCTGGCACCTCCCCGGAGACATAGAGCATTTCAAATCCTTGACCATGGGCAAGCCCTTGATCATGGGCCGCAAGACCTTTGAATCCATTGGCAAGCCCCTGCCCGGACGGACCAACATCGTTATCACCCGCAAGACGTTCTACCAGGAAGAGGGAATCCACGCGGTCGATGGCCTGGAAAGAGCGCTGGACGCCGCCAAGGTCGTCGCCATGATGGAGAAAGCCGATGAAATCATGGTCATCGGCGGATCGCGGATTTACGAAATGTTTCTGCCAACAGCGGATCGTTTGTATGTGACGGAAGTTCATAGGGAAGTGCATGGCGACGTCTATTTTCCCAACTTCAATCGCAAGGCGTGGAGGGAAACCTCGCGCCAATACCATCACGCCGAAGAGCCGGGCGCGGATACGCCCCCATACAGTTTTGTCGTCCTCGATCGGAAAATGCCCTAGATGTGATGTCTCAACAGGCTGGAGTTATTGTCAAAAGTTGACGGGCCGGTAAAAAGTCAGTGACTGACAGCAAGCCGAGACAGATATTTTCGATTGCCTGATGGAATTGCTGGCTATTGTACGTGTCGGTTGCCGTACAGCTCGCGTATTATACCCGTCGTTTCGATTTTCATGACCTTCCCATGATTTCTCCGTAGAGGGCGATCAGGCGGCCGATTTTCCGGTCCATCCCGTGTTCGACGTTGTAGGCCTTGATCTTGGCGACGGCGCCCTCGTAATCGAAGTCCTTCAGGCGGGCGGCGATTCCACCGATCTCGGAGGTATGAACCGCCAGGCCGAAGCCGTTGGAGGCGATGAACCCGGCCATGTTCTCGTATTCGCTATGGACCAGGATCGGCAATCCGGCCTCCAGGTATGAAAAAAGCTTCGCCGGCATGGCGGCGCGCATGCAGGCCTCGCTTATTCGCAGGACCTTCATATCGACATGGAAAAGGTTGATGGCGTAATCGTATTGGCACAGGGTCTCGGCCAGCCTGTCGGGAGGAATGCCGTCCATCATCCGGAATCGGGGGAATTCGCCGGCCAGCGCTTTGTAAACTTCGAACCCGACGGCGTCGTGGTCGTCGTAAGGCACCCCCAGCAGGTCGATGGCCAACCCCTGTTCGAGCATGGAACGAAGGGCGATGTGCATGTTGCGGGTGGGGTAGAGTTCCGCCGGATAGCTGTCCGTTTGGGGGACGATGTTTCCGGCGTAGACGAGGCGGACGACGCCGTCGCCGTCCGACAGCTTGCCGGCGCCGTAGGTGGTGAACTCGCGGCAGGGATACGGCAACATCCGCAGGTGCTTCGTCGCCTCCCCGTGGCCATTCATCCATTCCTCTACGAAGCCGTCCTGGAAACGGGTGATGACGGCGTCGGCGCGGGCGAGGATGTAGTTCTCCATGGCGAAATCAAAATCGACCGCGGTCGAACTCCAGTGCCGGCACAGGTCCTCGCGTTTGGCGTAGAAGGAGGTTATGTCATAAAACTCGCAGACCACTTTCGCCTCGCCTTTGTTTTCGAGAACCATCCGGCCAATCAAGTAGAACCACATCCAGCACTGGACGTGGAAGATGTCGGGGCGGAGCTCGCCAAGCAGCCGCTTCAGGACGCGAAAGCTGCCGAACGTGTTGGCGATGGCGTCGAAATTTTCCTCGAAAAGGTCCTGGAGATGCTCCGGCAAGGCCCAGACGGAGACGAGAAATACCCTGTAGCCGTTCCGCCTGAGATACATGGCTTCGCGCAAGATGACGAAATAAGGCGTTTGCGCCACGAAAAGCACGCACCGCCCTTCGCCGGCGGCGCCGTTCACGGTTGCGGAGAAATCGCTGAACGCGGTTTCCAGCAGTCTCCGGTCATGGCGCTCCAGCAGGTGGACGTGGCCGCCGGTATGGGCGATACGGCTCAAATACTTTAGGTTCTCCGCCTTGACCTCGATGTCTCCGCAGGCCTCGATCGCCGGCAGGATCTGCTCCACCAGGATGAGCCGCTCTTCGGGCGCGGCGTGGTCGATCACGTCCTTGATGTAGGCACTGACGGCGGGGCTGTCGCCGAAAGGGGCGGTCTCCATCGCGAAGACCCTTTGGTACCATCGTTCCAACATCTCTTCGGTATGCGGTGGCGGGACGGTGAGTTCATTCATCGGTTGGCGTCCCCTAACCCGGATTTCTCGAACTACGGGGTGCATCGGCCCCAAGAATCTGTTAAAGTTCTTTTATAACAAAAGCTTGACAGATTCTGGAAGGGGTTCCGATGCAAACAGAGTGTATCACCAATCAGTATGATTTTGAAGGCTTCGATAGGCGGCGCGTGGTGGCGGCGTTCGACGGCGGTGCGACCACCACGGATGCGGGAACGCTGCTGCTTCGCCATGTCAACAAAGCGATCAATCTGTTCGAGCGCGGCGCTGGCCGGCAAGAGCAGGCTGAACCGATTGGAATAGGCGCCAGAGGGCGCGCCGAGCCGCTACCACAAGATCGGCCATGACGGTTCCGCCATCGAGGCCCTGTTCGTCGACCTGTATCTCGAAGCCCGCGCCGCCGGTTCTTCCACGGATATTACGACTGTTATTGTTATCTGCCGCTCTACATCTTCTCGGAGCGCCACCTGTTGGCGGCCAAGCTCAGGCGTTCCAACATCGACGCCGCCGCCGGGGCGAAGGAGGAGGTCGCACGTTCTGACGGCTTACGCGGCCTTCGGCCACGGTCCATCCTCACCGTCTCCCATATCCGGAAACGGCAAAGCCGGCCCGCCGGTTCGCCGACTTCATGTACGCGACCCGCGAAAGCTGGAGCCGGCGGCGGCGTGTCGTCGGCAAGGCGGAACACTTGGCCAAGGGCGCCGATCCGCGCTTCGTCGTCACCTCGCTCAGGCCCTCCGAATACGGCGCCAGGGAACTCTACGAGGATCTCTACCGCGCCCACGGCGACATGGAGAACCGGATCAAGGAATGCCGGTTGGACCTGTTCGCCGACCGCACCAGCGCCAAGTCCATGCGCGCCAACCAGTTGCGCCTGTGGTTCGCTTTCTTGGCCTACCTCCTCATCGACAGCCCGAGGCGCCTCGGCCTCAAACAGACCCGCCTGGAAAATGCCACTCGCGGCGCCATCCGCCTCAAACTGCTGAAGCTCGGCGCAAGGGTGACGGTGAGCGTTCGGCGGATCAAAGTCTCCATGGCCTCGGCCCATCCCTACTAGAACGAGCTCGCACTGGCCCACGAACGAATAGGCGGCGCGGCCCAATAAAGCCGCCGGAGTTCCGGCAGCAGATGGTCGATCTGGTCCGTGCTGGCCGCTCGCCGGAGGAGCTGGCGCGGCAGTTCGAGCCATCGGCCCAGGCGATCCGGAATTGGGTGAGCCAAGCCGATCGAGACGAAGGCCGCCGTCAGGATGGTCTGACCAGCGCTGATCGTGAGGAGCTTCGTCGGCTCCGAGGCGAGAACCGGCAGCTCCGCCAGGAGCGGGAAATCCTGGCAAAAGCCGCGGCCTGGTTCGCTCGGGAGACCGGCTCGATCTCACCCCAGTCTTCGAGTTCGTAAGAGCCAACTGGGCAATGTATCCGATCGCCACCATGTGCCGTGTTCTGGGCGTCTCCGCCAGCGGGTACTACGCGTGGCAGGGCCGGGCGCCATCGGCCGGCGCTGAGGACGATGCGCGTTTGCTCGAACGCATTCGGGAGATCCACGCCATCTCGCGGAGCACCTACGGCGCGCCGCGCATCCATGCCGAGCTGGCCGCCTTGGGACACGCTGTGGGCCGCAAGCGCGTCGCCAGGTTGATGCGGGTGGCGGGCTCCCACGTCGAAGCACGCCGGGCCGTCTTCGAGTTCATCGAGGGATGGTACAATCCCCGCCGTCGGCATTCGGCCATCGGCTACCTGTCACCCCAGGACTACGAAAGGAAATATCAGCTACCCCCCCCTTCGCCAAAGTGTGTAACCGTCCACGAAACCGGGGCAACTCCACACCAGGCTTGACTCGCGAAATGCATGATGTTGATTGGGGGTGCCGCTCCCACGGGGAACCCAAAAAAACCACTGCGCTCGATCGAATTTCCGTGTTAATGTGTGGATAATTACTTTTTCAGGGAGGAGTTGGTCATGAAAAAAAAGGCTTTGGTACTGGCCCTAGGATTTGCGATAGCAAGCCTCGGCACCCCAGTTAAATCCGACACTACTGGCACCACTGGCGTCAAAGTCGGTATTCTAAAATGCAACCAAATAAAGGACTCTAGGGTTAACCTGTTAATTCATTCAACGGCGCAGATAACGTGTCTTTTCACGTCCGTTAATGGTGAAAAAGGAGCAACTTACCAGGGCGAGACCGGGATTGGTCTGGGCATTGATCTCAACTGGGACAAAACGGAGACCCTCAACTTTGTTGTTCTGGGGGTATCGCTGGACACTGGTCCCGATAAGCATCCACTTTCGGGAATATACGTAGGTGCTAAGGCCTCTGCTTCGGCTGGCCTCGGCGGCGGCGTACAGGTGTTAGTTGGCGCGGGTAAGAACCAGTTCACCCTGCAGCCGCTGGCGCTCGAGACTTCTACTGGATTCGGGATCGCCGCGGGTCTTAGCTACCTTTCTTTGGAGCCGGCGCAGTAGGACTTGTTTGGCTGGGAAAAGACGTGAGAATGTACGAAGGCAAAAGGTCGTGTCCGATAGTTGGTGGAAATTCGTTTTTGGCGTAGCTTCCGATCCCGATGGTCACTCAATCATGCGGCGAGGTCAAGCAGCGGCTCGACCGGTGCCTGGTCCAGCGTTTGCCGGCCATTGACGCGGCGCATGGTTGTCTGCCCCGACGCCATCAACGCCCAGAACAGCATGGCCGCGGTCTCCGCGTTGGGCAGCGCGCATTGGGTCTTGATCCGGCGCTTGAACTCTCCGTGCAGGCGTTCGATGGGTCAACGTATACGTTGACGGTTGTCCGTAAGGATTTCCATTGCTGGGGCGGATAGCGCGGGAAGGTGAACAGCCGATCTCCGTTCGTCCGCTTTGCGGCCTCACCCTCCAGGCTGTCCGCCACGCCGGGACACTTCAGCCGCCACTTGGCCAGGAAGGCCTTGCGCTTCTTGCGTACCTCGCTGGCGTCCTCGGCGTAC
>DUZD01000007.1 GCA_013349695.1 Rhodospirillaceae bacterium | reverse complement strand
TTGACGATGTACCCGCATCGCCGGCGCGTCCGCTCCTACCGGGAGAGCGGGAAAAGCGATCGTATGGGGTCAGGAATCCCGCCGGGGTGTACTAGCGCAAGTAAAGATGGACTTCGTTGGTTTTGGCGCCGCCGCTGGTTTTGCCGGATACGGCGACCCGTGTCGGCGGCAGTCCCATTTCGACCAGCGAACGCAGCACGTCCTCGGCGAGACGCCGGGACTTGGTGGAATTCAACGCCACCCTCGCCGGGCCGCCGCCGCTGGGAGCGACCGCGACCAAATCGAAGATGGCGTTGGGCCGACGTTCCAGGACCCGGCTGACGGCGGCATAAAGGGCTTGTTGATAGGGGACGTTGGCGCGATCGAAACGAATCACCACCAGGGCACGCCGGCCGCTGGTGTCGGTCGGCCGCGCCGCCTCCGGCGGACCGCTGCCGGCGGCCGCCACATGGGTGATCAGACTGGAGCCGAAAATTTCGCCGCCCTTGACGCCGGCGGCAAGCACGTTGAGGTTGCGGCGCTCGGAAGCCACGTAGTTGGTCTGGCGGCGGACGTCGTCGGAGACTTCCTTGAGCAGACGCTCGATGAGGACGACGGTGCGGTTGACTTCGTCCTCGAGGATGGCCAGTTGCCTATGGTCATCGTCGATGGCGCCGGAAACGCCGAAAGCGGCGCGGGTCGATTCCGAAAGGAAGGCCGACATGGTGGAATCCCCCGTCGCCGCGGTGGCCAGCTTGTTCATCTCGCCGATATCGGCGCTGATGCGGTCGAGATCGGCCTGGGCGCTGTTGTACTTCCGCACCAGGATCGGGTTGCCGGGCGTGGTGCCCACCTGCAGGCGCGTATTCACCGCCGCGATGGTGCCGTGATAGCGTTGCGAATCCTGGACCATCCTGGCGCGCAACTGCTGGAGCTCTGAATTGTGCTGGGAAACGGAGTCCATCAATGCCTTCAACTCTTCGCGCAGTTCTTCCACTTTCTTGCCAACGAAGGTCCCCGTCGAGGCGCCGGGGGTGACGCCTGGTGGTTGGAAGTCGGTGTCGCCAAGCCGCGGTGGCGGGTTGACGCCAGGGACGGTGGCGACGGAGGGAGCCGCCGGCAGCGATAGCGGTTGCGGCTGGATTGGCCGCGCTTGTGGCAAGGCAGGCGATTGTGAAACCCTTGGCGTTGGCGGGGTGCCCGCCGGTTCCTCGCCGGTCAGTGAAGGCCACATGACATCGCAGGCGGGGAGCAGAATAAGCGTCCCCGACAAGACAAACCAACACCTATGAAAAATCATTTCGCGTTTTAGCCCTTAACTTCACATTGAGGCATCATTTCAAAAAACCGCATAACCAAAACCGTAAAATTTATTTCCACGTGAAAACTACTTCCAAAGAGTAGAAATAACTTCCACCTCGATTTGACCGTTCGAGATACTACTCGTCGAGATACTACTCAAAGGTTAATGGCGCCACAAGTTCCGATTTTCCATGCCTGAAGGGAGCCGCTGTCGCGGTCCCGCCGGCCGCCGCCGCGCGCCGCTTGAGCTGGCGGCGGCGGCGGACACGTTCTGGTCCTCCCCGTCGTAATCGCGGCCCGGCCATCGGCATGGCCCGGTCGTTTGGATTGTCCCTCTAGCGGCGTGTCTTGACGGGTCTTGATAAGGCGAGGATCGACATCCTTGCCTTGCCCGTGGGTGTGGAGTAGTGTCCCCGGCCTTCCGGCAAGGCCCAGCCAGCGTCCACGACGGATAGCGCCCGTAGCTCAATTGGATAGAGCGTCTGACTACGGATCAGGAGGTTGGGGGTTCGAGTCCTCCCGGGCGCGCCAATCTTTTCAAAGGGTTAGAAGTTTTCTACGTAACATCGGCAAAACACCGGGCAAGTTATGGGAAATGGCGGTTTCGACGGTGATCGTGATACCCTTAAGGGATTGAAATTACTCAATTTCGATATGGCGCCCAGTCCTATGCCGAGCGGGTGTGCCCGGTGTTTTGCCGATGTTACTTTTCTACTAGGCCATTGTTCCTGTAATGGACGGTTAGGTTAACAAGGGGCAAACAAAAACCCCGCCGGAGCGAAGCTCCAAGATCGCGAGTGAACAAGCCAGCTGTTCACGGTATACCGTGGGCTATCGTAAAAAAAAGCCCAGCAGAGTCCGGCATTTGGAATGTCGGCTTAGCGTGAGAAAGCGGAAGTTTTTCGGAGGCGGTCTGGACAGCCGAATCTAGCCAAAGCGGCACTCCGAGGCGGAGCCTCCAAAAGTCCGTAATGCGGTAGTAAGCAGACCCTCGGTTTATGAGTACACACCCTAGCACCAGCGAAAATTCCGCCAATGGAATAGCGGCGGAATAGCGGTTCAGAAATAGGCCCACGCGGCGGCGCCGTAAAAGCCGACGGCGAGCACGACCACCGCCGTGAAACCGAATTCGACGGCCAGCAGCGTCGCCAGCACCGCCGCCAGCACCGAAGCGCAGCCGTTGATGGCCCAGGCCCAGGGAATCAGTTCCGCGTCCTGCTCGCCCAGGCGGGCCAGCCCCAAGGGAAAAGGCATGCCCATGAAAAAAGCCAGCGGCGCGATCAATAAAAACGTCACCGCCGCCTTGACCGGCTCCGGCAAGGGCGCCAGCAGCGGCAACAGGGAAGGCAGCACGGCCAGCAAACCGGCGGCAATGGCGGCGATGGCGGCGGCGGCGAGCAGACAGGGATTGCCAGGCCTCGTGCCGGCGATGCCCCGTTGCCTCAGACGGGTCGAGAACAGGCTCCCCAAACCGGCGAAAACAAGGAAGGCCGAAAGCACCACCGCCGCCGCGTAAAGCGGATGGCTCAGGAAAAGGATGAATTTCTGGATGAAGGCTATCTCGACGAACAGGAAGGCGAGGCCGAGGGCGAGGAAATAGATGAGGACGCGATGCCGCCGGATGCCGCTTGGCGCTGTCCCGCCGCGCCCGCCGATCCACAACGGCAACAGGATCAACAGCAGGCCCGCCGCGGCGGCCTGGACGAGAGTCGCGGCAAGAACCGGATAGCCCCATTCCATAAGCCCCAATCCGCCCATTCCCCGCAGGCCGAAGACCTCGGGCAAGAGCCGCCATTTGAAAAAATTGAAGAAATAGGGACGGTCGTCGGTGGCCGGAGCGATGTCGTATTTGTAGCGGTCGGCGAAGTCCTCGCCGCCGGCGCCGAGCAAGGCACTCGCCGCCTCGAAAAAGTAATCCCGCCCGAGACGGTTATAGCGATTGGTTTCCTCGGCCAGAAGTCCCGGCATATAGGCGATATCGAAAGCGCGCCGCCGGCAGAAACGGCGTATGACGGCGACGTCGTCGCCGCTGAACTCGCCGTTTTTCACCAAAAGCGTGCTCGTCTTCCAGCTACGGATCAAGGCCAGCCGCCGTTCCGGCCTGGCCACGCCCGATTTCCGCAAGGCGGCGATGGCGGTGGCCAACAGCTTGGGTCCGTCGCGGGGCGGCAGCTTGGTCCAACGGGTGATGGCGAGCAGGCCGCCGGGGGCGAGGCGGGCCAGGAACCGCTCCAGGGCCTCGACGGTATAGAGGTAACTTTCGTTGAGGGCGAGGAGCCCGGCGCTGGACGGGCCGAAGGCGTCGACCAGGGCCATCTGGATCAGATCGAAACGGTCCTCGGAGGCGGCGGCGAAGGCGCGGGCTTCGATGACGTGAAGGCGGACGTTTTGGCGATCGAAAATCCGTCCCGCGAAGGCGGCGTAATCCCGGCGCATCAAGTCGGCCATTCGGGGATTGAGTTCGACGGCGTCGATGCTCTCGGCCCGGTGATAAAGAGCCTGCAGGACATCGGTTCCGCCGCCGGCGCCCACCACCAGGACCTTCGGACGCCTAAGCAGGCGATAGGGCAGCGCCGAGGTGAGGAAGTCCAGATAGGCCGGCGGCGCTTCATTTTCCCGATAACGGTTGATGACCGTCAATGCGCCGCCGTCGGTGAAGACGGCCAGTTGATCGGGAGGGCCGGCGGGACTCAAAAGGCTCAGGCCGGGAGCGTGGCGGAAGGGAATTTTTCGGCTCTCCACCACGCTCAGCAGTCCGAAGGGGCTGAAGCGCTGCTCGACAACCTTCGCCCCGGACACCCGCAAGGCCTGGCTCAGTCCCTTGTAGGGCGACATTCGCAGGTCCGTCCACGGGCCGGGCAGCAACAAGGGCACCGCCGCCGTTGCCGCCAAAAGCGCCACCGCCAACCAGCGCCGGTTGACGCCGGAGCCGAAGACCGATAGGGCGGCGGCCACCGGGCCCAGGGCGCCAAGTGCCCGCAAGGCTTCCGAGGGGGACAAGGCCAATAGCAAGACGATGACGCCGGCGGCGCCGACGCCGGCGCCGAGCAGATCCGAGCCGTAGATCCGCCCCACCCGGTCGCGAAAACGGTAAAAGCTGAGGCCAATGCAATTGGCGGCGAAAAAAAAGGGGATGCTCAGCAGCACATAGATCGCCGCCAGAAGCAGGAACTGGCGCGGCTCCCAGAGCAGCTCCAAGGGATTGAAGGGAACGCGCTGGGCCAACAGAAAGCAGCCGACGGAAGAGAACCCAAAGAAAACGGCGTTGGCGGCGAACAAAGCCGTATAGGACCTCTGCGGCCAGCGCCCGGCAATGGCCAGGAAGGTGCCGCTAGAGCCGTACCCCAACAGCGCCAGGCTGATGATCATGTAGGCGAAATGATGCCACTGGATGATCGAAAAAAGGCGCAACAGCAGGATCTCGTAGCCAATGGCGGCGGCGGAGACGAGGGCGATGGCGGCGAGCGGCGGCTTGGGGGCCAGGGCTCGCGGCCGGTCGCCGAAGCCGGTTTTGGTGGCCGCCGCGCTCAAAGCCTATCCTTCAGTGCTCGCCGGTCAAGGGCACGAACGCCACGGGCAACAGCTGGCTGATGATGATTTCTCCTTCCGCGTTCTTTTCGATCAGCGTCAGGTATTGGACGTCAAACCATTCGCCGACGGGAATGACCATTCGCCCGCCGGGCTTGAGCTGTTGGATCAAGGGCGGCGGGATATGGCTGGCGGCGGCGGTGACGATAATGGCGTCGAAAGGAGCCCCTTCCGGCCAGCCGTAGTAGCCGTCGCCGACGCGGGCGCGGATGTTGGCATAGCCGAGTCCGGCCAAGCGCTTTTTTGCCAGCTCCCCCAGTTCGTCAATGATTTCGATGGTGAAAACCCGCCGCGCCAGTTCCGCCAGCACCGCCGCCTGATATCCCGACCCGGTGCCCACTTCCAAGACGCTGGCGCCGGGGGCAAGGACAAGCAAGTCGGTCATCAGGGCGACGATATAGGGTTGCGAAATGGTCTGGCCGAAACCGATCGGCAAGGGACGGTTGTCATAGGCGTCGTCGCGCCGCTCTTCGGGCACGAACTCGTGACGGGGCACCCGGGCCATGACTTCCATGACCCCTTCGTCCATAACCCCCTTGCCGGAGACCTTGCCGATTCTCTTCGCCAGGGCGGAGATGACGGCGATCATTTCGGCGCGTTTTTCGGCGAAGCCGTCGTCCGGCTCGGCCATCGCCGGCGGCGGCGACAGAACCAGGAACAAAAAAACCAGCACCGTCAACGGCGGTGATCCGTAAGTGCGGATTCGGGCGGCGGCCACGGCGGCGGCGGATATGACGGTAGGCATGGATGCGAATCGCCCCAAAAAAAACCTCAACGCTCATTCTATAAGGCGAAGCGGCGCCGTGCCAGCGCCACCGGGCCGGACGAGTCAGCCATTGCCGGGGGCGCGGTCGGCGACCCCCATTTCGGCGATGGTTGCGCGGACGGCGTCGAGGGCGCCCCGGATCTCGGTTTCGCTCAAGGCGCCGATGCAGCCGATGCGGAAACTGTCGGCCACCGTCAGTTTGCCGGGGTAGATCACGTAACCCCGATTCTTGAGCGAATCGTAAAAGACCTGGAAATCGAACCTTGCATCGGCGGGGGTCAGAAAGGTGACGATGATGGGCGCCTGGATTTCGTCCGGCAGCAGGGTTTTGAAACCCATTTCGCGCATTCCGCCGACGAGAATACGGCAGTTGTCGGCATAGCGGCCGCCGCGGCCCTTGACGCCGCCCTCGGCCTCGAACTGATCGAGAGCCTTGTCGAACGCGGCGATGACGTGCGTGGGCGGTGTAAAGCGCCACTGCCGGGTCTTCTCCATGGCGGTCCACTGGTCGTAAAGGTCGAGGCTCAGGGAATGGGCGTTGCCTTTGGCCGGCTCGATGGCGGCCCGGCGGATGAGGGCGAAACCCATGCCCGGAACACCTTCCAGGCATTTGTTCGTGGACGCCATCAGGGCATCGCAAGGAACCGATTTGACATCGAGGGGAAGGGCTCCGAAGGTGCTCATGGAATCGATGATCAGGCCGCGCCGGTGCTTGGCGGTGACGGCGGCGATGGCCTCGACGGGATTGAGCAAACCGGAAGTGGTTTCGCAGTGGACGACAAGAACGTGGGTGATGGCCGGATCGGCGGCCAGCGCCTGATCGAGGACGCCGGCGTCGCAAGGGGTGTCTTCCGGCGTCTCCTGGCTGACGTAGGACCGCCCCAGATAGTCGAGGATTTTGGCCATGCGCTTGCCGTAGGCGCCGTTGATCAAGACCAGCGACTTGCCGTCCCTGGGGATCAGCGTCGCCATCGCCGCCTCGACAATGAAGGTGCCGCTGCCCTGGAGGGTGACGCAGACATGGCTGTCCTGGGCGCCGGCGATGGCCAGCAAGCGCCGCCGAACGCGGGCGTTGGTTTCGTTGAATTCTTCGTCCCTGGAGCCCCAGTCGTGGAGCATGGCCTTCTTGGTTTCGGCGGTGGTGGTCAATGGCCCGGGAGTGAGCAGCCAGGGTTCTCGTTTGGCCGCGGTCATGGTCGTTGGCCTTGATTGTTTAAAAAAACGGGTTTCGGAAGACGGCCAGTGTCGGTCCAAAGTAGTGCGGATTCAACCCGCCGACAACGTTTCACCGTGACGGCCGCAGGCTGGTGACGCCAGTTCGACGAACAGGCCGGTTATGCATTCCGGGTTCTTGGCGATTTTCGGATCCTCTCCGGGGTAGGCCTGGGATCGCAGGGCCGACTTGATGGCACCGGGGTTGACGAGGTTGACCCGGACTTTCGTCTTGGTCACCTCGGCGGCATAGATTCGAACCATCATTTCCAAGCCCGCCTTGGAAACGGCATAGGCCCCCCAATAGGGCCAAGCCCCATCGGTGACTTCGGAGGTGACGAAGATGGCGCGGCCAGCCTCCGAGGCCTTGAGCAAGGGATCGAAACCGCGGATCAACCGCCAGTTCGCGGTGAGGTTGAGGGCCAAGACTTGTTCCCAGTCCTCGGGATCGATATGGCCCATGGGGCTCAGGGTTCCCAGCAAGGCGGCGTTGCCGACGAGGATGTCGAGGCGCTTGAACCGTTCGAACACCGCCGCGCCCATCCGGTCGATGGCCTCGAAATCGGTCAGGTCGGCGGGCACCAGGGTGGCCTGGCTTCCCAACCCGCGGATTTCGTCGTCCAGCTCTTCCAAGGCGCCTTGGGTGCGGGCGGTCAGAACCAAATGCGCCCCTTCCTTGGCGTAACGCAAGGCGACCGCCCTGCCGATGCCGCGCGACGCGCCGGTGACCAGGGCGACGCGGCCTTGCAATCGCCGGCCGGGCGCGTCCGGCATGGCCGCTAACCCGGCTCGGCCAGAAGCGACAACTGATGGGGAATCGGGCCTTCTTCGCGATCGGACAGCTTGATGGGATAGTCGCCCGAAAAGCAGGCGTCGCAATACTGGGGATTTTCACCGTCGCGCCCGGCACCGCCAACGGCACGGTAAAGGCCGTCAAAAGAGAGAAAGGCCAAGGTGTCGGCGCCGATGTGCCCGGCCATGGCCTCGACATCGTAGCGGGCGGCCAGCAACTTCTCCCGATCGGGGGTGTCGATGCCGTAGAAACAGGACTCCCTGATCGGCGGGCTGGAGATACGCATGTGGATTTCCCTGGCGCCGGCACGGCGGACCATTTCAACGATCTTCACCGAAGTGGTGCCGCGGACGATGGAATCGTCGATCAGGATCACCCGTTTGTCCCTGAGGTAGGCGGCGTTGGCGTTGTGCTTGAGCCTGACGCCGAGATGGCGGATGCGGTCGGTGGGTTCGATAAAGGTCCGGCCCACATAGTGGTTGCGGATGATGCCGATTTCGAAAGGAACGCCCGACTGCTCGGCGTAACCGATGGCGGCGGGAACGCCGGAATCGGGAACAGGCACCACCAGATCCGCGTCAACGTGGCTTTCACGGGCAAGCTCGGCGCCGATTCGTTTGCGGACCTCATAGACGTTTTTGCCCAAGACGACGCTGTCGGGGCGGGCAAAGTAGATGTATTCGAAGATGCAGAACCGGGACCGCGCCTTGGCGAATGGCTTGATGCTGCGCAGGCCCTTGTCGTCGATGACGATGATCTCTCCCGGCTCCACGTCGCGCACGAACTCGGCGCCGATGATGTCGAGCGCGCAGGTCTCCGAGGCGAGGATGTAGGCCTCGCCGAAACGTCCCAACACCAACGGCCGGATGCCCAGCGAATCGCGCACCCCGATCAGATTCTCGCGGGTCAGCGCGACCAGGGAATAGGCCCCCTCCAACTGGCGCAGGGCGTCGATCATGCGGTCGACCACCGTCGAATAGTGACTGATGGCGATCAGGTGGATGATGGTTTCGGTATCCGACGTCGACTGGAAGATGCAGCCGCGCCGGACCAGCGACTTGCGGGCCGCGTAAGCGTTGGTGAGATTTCCGTTATGGGCGATGGCAAGGCCACCGAACTCATAATCGGCGAACAGCGGCTGGACGTTGCGCAGGACCGTCTCGCCGGTGGTGGAATAACGCACGTGGCCAATGGCCATGGCGCCGGGAAGCCTGCGGATAACTTCTTCGGAACTGAAATTGTCGCCAACCAGGCCGAGCGCCCGGTGGGAACGGAAATGCTCGCCGTTATAGGCTACGATCCCGGCCGCCTCCTGACCCCGATGTTGCAGGGCATGAAGGCCGAGGGCGGCGTGGGCACTGGCTTCGGGGTGGCCGAAGATGCCGAAAATGCCGCATTCGTCGTGAAAGCGGTCGTTGTCATGCCGGCGGGGTTTGGTCATGGCAACCTTCCATTCATCGGCTGCTGTCGATCAACCGATCCATGGACCGGCGTTCACTCCGGCCATACCCGGAATCGGCATTCGGTTTCTTGCTTTTAACCTCTGGTATGATCATTTCGTGCAATATCTTCTGGTTTTCAAGCAGCTTCCGTGCTTTTTCCCGGGCCTCGCGGGCGGTTTCCATGGCGCCGCCGGCGTCATCGGGAACCAGGGATTTCAACAGTTCCGCCCCCGTCTGGACGAGCGGCAAACCGCGGGCGGACAGCAGCCATTCCGGCCGCTGTTCCTCGACCTCCTCCCCGGCTCCCTTCTCGGGCTGTTCCGGCGGCGGCATTATTATTTCATAACTTATATAGGCAAGGCAGATCACAATGGCGCCGCGGAGCAGACCAAACAAAAACCCCAAAGAGCGGTCAAGAGCATTCAGAGCGCTGCCCCGAATCCGTTTCGAGAAGCTTCTAGTGAAAAGAGACAAAATCACCAACGTGGAAACGAAGATGATCGCCCCCGCCGTCAGGTCGGCGACGAAGTCGTTTGCAATCCACTCGCCAACGTAGGGCCTGAACTGAGGAAGGCCGTGGATGGTGGCGAAGACGGCGCCGATCCAGCCGCCGATGGACAGGACCTCGTGAACGAAACCGCGCATGAAGGCCAATAGAGCCGAGATCAACAAAACGACAGCGATGCCGATATCGATGAAATTGACGTTGAGATCATCCATGCGACGCCCCTTCGCGGCTCGGATGATCCATGGAACGTTGCCCTTGCTTGCCGCTCCGGCGACCGCCGCCGGCAGTCGGCCGCAACAAGGCGAGCAAGTCCGACAAATGGAGGATTTCCCGGATCTCCAGTCCGCCCGTCAACTTATCCCGGCGCCGCTTGCCGGGCATTTTCGGAATGATCGCGTTGGTGAAACCCAGCTTTCCCGCTTCCTTCAGCCGGGCATCCATTTGCGCCACCACCCGCACCTCGCCCGACAGACCAACCTCGCCGAAAACCACGGTTCCGGCCGCCACCGGCACTCCGCTGGCGGATGATGCCAGCGCCGCCGCCACCGTCAGGTCGGCGGCCGGCTCGGTGATCCTCAGGCCGCCGGCGACGTTGAGGTAGACGTCGGAATTGCCGAGCACCAGGCCCGAGCGGGATTCCAGCACCGCCAGGATCATCGCCAGCCGGCCCGAATCCCAGCCGACCACGGCGCGGCGCGGCGCGGCGAACGTCGTTGACGCGGTCAGGGCCTGAATTTCCACCAATAAGGGCCGGGTGCCCTCGATGCCGGCGAAGACACAGGCGCCGCTCACGTTCGCTTCCCGGTCGGCGAGGAAAAGAGAGGACGGATTGGCGATTTCGGCAAGCCCGGCGCCGGTCATTTCGAAGACGCCGATCTCGTCGGTCGCTCCGAAACGGTTCTTGACCGACCGCAGGATGCGGAATTGATGGCTGCGGTCGCCCTCGAAGTAAAGCACCGTGTCGACCATGTGCTCCAACACCTTAGGCCCGGCGATTTGCCCATCCTTGGTGACGTGGCCGACCAACAACACGCAAAACCCTCTCTTTTTCGCTATCTTGATCAGTTCTTGCGCCGAGGTGCGGACCTGGGCAACCGTGCCGGGAGCGGATTCGAGGCTATCGACGAACATGGTCTGGATGGAGTCGATCACCACCACGTCCGGGCCTTGGCGATCGTCGAGGGCGGCGGCGATGTCGCGCACGGAGGTGGCGGCGGCCAGTTGCACCGGCGCTTTATCGAGACCCAGCCGTTTGGCCCTGAGCCGCAACTGATCAATGGACTCCTCGCCTGAAATGTAGGCGCAGCTCAAGTTTGCCGCCAACGCCGCGCTTACCTGCAAGAGCAGTGTGGACTTGCCGATACCCGGATCGCCGCCGACCAGCAGCGCCGAGCCGGGAACCAAGCCGCCGCCGCAGGCCCTGTCGAATTCCTTGATTCCGCTGGCCCGGCGCGGCGCCGCGCCGGGCTCGCCGTCAAGGCCGACGAAGGCGATTTTGCGGCCGCGCCTTGACCCCAGCCCCTTCGGAGTTTGTTCCGGGGCGGCTTCCTCGATCAGGGTGTTCCAGGCCCCGCAGGCGTCGCAGCGCCCGCTCCATTTCAGATGCGCGCCCCCGCATTCCTGACAAACGTATTGCGTGGTTTTTCGGGCCACAGGCGGAAGCTCCCTAGACGGCGGTAACGACCTGCCGGGAGATCGCGAAATTATCCATGCCTCCCCGTGATGAGCTTCCCAAACAGGCTCTCACGCCCTGACCGCCATTTTGATCGGCCCATCGGCATGGCCATTGATGAACTGGTCGACGCGGGCGTCACCGGATTCGTCGATCTTGGAGGTCGGGCCGGCCCAGACGATCCTACCCTCGTACAGCATGGCGATGCGGTTGGCGATCTTGCGCGCGCTCGCCATGTCGTGGGTGATGGAAAGCGCCGTGGCGCCGACCTCGCGGGTGATTTTGACGATCAGGTCGTTGATGACATCGGCCATGATCGGATCGAGGCCGGTCGTCGGCTCGTCGAAAAAGATGATCTCGGGATCGGCGGCGATGGCGCGGGCCAAGGCGACGCGCTTTTGCATGCCGCCGGAAAGCTCCGACGGCCACAGTTCGCCGACGTCGGCGCCAAGGCCGACTTGCGCCAGCTTGGACAAGGCGACCTCCTTGGCTTGCGGGCGCGATACCAAGTGCTGGGCGAGCAGTCCGAAGGCGACGTTCTCCCATACCGGCAGGCTGTCGAACAGCGCCGCTCCTTGGAACAGCATGCCGATTTTGTTGTTGACGCGTTCGCGTTCCTTCTGCCCGATGCCGAGCACCTCCTTGCCGTCCACCTCGATGCTGCCCCGTTCGGGTTTCAAAAGTCCCAATATGCATTTCAGCATCACCGATTTACCGGTGCCGGAGCCGCCGATGACGACCACCGATTCGCCGACGCCCACATCCAGGTCCATGCCGTTGAGGATGACTTTCGCGGCGAACGCCTTATGCACGCCGCGGAGCCGGATCTTGGGAGTGGATTCGGTCATTTGGCGAAAAACATTTCGGTCAGCATGTAGTCGAAACAAAGGATCAGGATGCAGGCCGAAACCACCGCGTTGGTGGTCGCCGCGCCAACCCCCTGGGCGCCGCCCTTGGAATGGTAGCCGTGGTAGCACCCCATCAAGGCGACGATGATGCCGAAGACGGCGGCCTTGACCAACCCGGAATTAACATCTTCGGCCTGCAGAAAATCGTAGGTACGCTGGATATAATTCGAGGCGTTGAAGCCAAGTTTATAGACGGCGACCATGTAACCGCCGAAGACGCCGATGACGTCGGCGACCAGAACCAGGAACGGAAACATCGTCAGCCCGGCGATAAGGCGCGGGACGACAAGATATTTCAACGGGTTGGTGCTAAGCGTGGTCAGGGCGTCGATCTGCTCGGTCACCCGCATGGTGCCGATTTCGGCGGCCATGGAAGCGCCGATCCGTCCGGCCACCATCAGCCCCGCCAGCACCGGACCCAGTTCGCGGGTGATCGACAGAACCACCACGTTGGCGACCGCGCCCTCGGCCGAAAAACGGGCGAAACCGGTATAGCTTTGCAGGGCCAGCACCATGCCGGCAAAAAGCGCCGTCAAGCCGACCACGGGAAGGGAAAAATAACCGATGTCGAGCATCTGACGGAGGATCATGCGCGGATAATACGGCGGCCGGACACAACTGCCGATGGCGGCAACCGTGAAAATGGTCAGGTGTCCGGTGGTGGCCAGAAAGGCCAGGAAAATCCGGCCGATGGGTTGCAGGAAATTCATTTACACGCCACCGCCCGAGTAGACCCGATGGTATCTGCTGCCCAGGCTGGTGAGGATTTCATAACCGATGGTTCCGGCCTCGGCGGCGATCCTGTCGATGGGATTGTGGGGGCCGATCAAATCGACCACGGCGCCCGGCTTGGCCGCCTCGGCGGGAAGGTTGGAAACATCGAAGGCAACAAGGTCCATGGAAACGCGCCCTACGATCGGCACCCGAATGTCTCCCACATACCCATTGCCACGGTTGCTTAAGCCGCGTAAAAACCCGTCGGCGTAGCCTGCGGCGACGGTGGCGATTCGTTGCCGCCGGGCGACAGAGTGAGTGGCACCATAACCAACGGTCTGGGGGGTGTCAACGCCTCGGATTTGTAGGATTTTTCCTTGCAGACTAACCACTTGCGCCATCGGATTGGGCTGTCCCGGGAGCGGCCCAACGCCGTAAAGCGCGGCGCCGGGCCGGATCAGGTCGAAATGGTAATCGGCACCGAGAAAAATACCCGACGAATTGGCGAGCGAGGCACGGCGGGCGGCGGCAACGGCCCGGCGGGCTTTACGAAAAGCATCGAGTTGCCGGCGGTTGAGCGGGTGGCCGGGTTCGTCCGCGCAGGCCAGATGGCTCATCACGTTGTCCACCTCGATATTGTCGAGCCTTTGCGGTTCGGCGGCGAGAATTTCCAGTTCCTCGGGGGGCAGGCCCAGGCGTGATATACCGGTATCGATGTGGATGTCGGCGGCAAGAGGCCTCTCGCGAGCTTTCGAAAACAGGCTCCAGGCTTCGATATCGGCAAGCGAATTGAGCACCGGCGTCAGCCGGTGCCGGGCGAAAGCCGTCTCGCTGCCGGGCGCTAGCCCGTTGAGGACATGGATGTCCGCTTGGCGAAGATTGCGCCGCAAGGCAATACCCTCGTCGATGAGGGCGACGAAGAAGGTTTCGCAACCCGCCGCCGCCAGCGCCGGGGCGACGTTCTCGACCCCCAAACCATAAGCGTCGGCCTTGACGACGGCGGCGCAATTGGCGCCGGCGAGCTTGCCGCGAAGCAGACGGTAATTGGCGGCGATGGCGTCGAGGTCGATGGTGAGGATGGCGCCGCAATGCTCCAAACTGCTCATGACGGCGAATTTCCGGCTACTTACCGTGATGGCTGTCGAGGTTTCCGAAACGGGTGAATTCGCCCTGGAATTGCAGTTTGATGTCGCCGACCGGGCCATGCCGCTGCTTGGCGACGATGACATCGGCCAAACCGGCGACGTCCATCTTGCTTTGTTGCCATTTGGATTCCCGCTCGACGAATTTCGCTTCGTCTTCATTGACGTAGCGCACGGGTTTTTTCCGTTCCAGATAGTATTCCTCGCGGAAGATGAACATGACCACGTCGGCGTCCTGCTCGATGGATCCGGATTCGCGCAAATCCGACAGTTGCGGCCGGGGGGGGTCGCGCTGTTCCACTTGCCGGGAAAGCTGCGAGAGGGCCAGCACCGGCGTCGACAGTTCCTTGGCCAGGGTCTTGAGGCCGCGGGTGATTTCCGAAACTTCCTGCACCCGTCCGTCGTTGCGCGATGTTTGCGTGGCGGTGATGAGTTGCAGGTAATCGACGACGATCAGGCCAAGCTCGTGTTGACGCAAACGCCGGGCGCGGGATCTCAGGGCGCCGACGGAGAGCGCCGGTGAATCGTCGATGAAGATCGGAATCTCGTTCAAGGCCTGTACGGCCGGCACGAGACGGTCGAATTCGGCGTTGGACAGCTCGCCTTTGCGCATGCGGTCGGACGAAATGTCGGTCTGCTCGGAGATGATGCGCGCGGCCAACTGCTCCGCCGACATCTCCAGCGAGAAAAACCCCACCACCGCGCCTTCCTTGCCGCCGGACTGCTTGTACGAATAGGCGGCGTTGTAGGCGATGTTGGTGGCCAGCGCCGTCTTGCCCATGGCCGGACGTCCGGCGAGAATGACGAGATCGGACGGATGCAGGCCGCCCAACAGTTTGTCGAGGCCGACAAGCCCCGTCGTCACCCCGGCGAGGCCGCCTTGGCGATTGTGGGCGACTTCCGCCATTCCGAGGGCTTTGAGAAGCGAGTCCTTGAACGGCTCGAAACCGCCTTCGTATTCGCCCTTGGTAGCGATGCTGTAGAGATTCTGTTCGGCCTGTTCGATCTGCTCGACGGCGGTTTCGTCGACTTCGCCGCCGTAAGCTTGGTTGATCACGTCCTCGCCGAAAGCGATGAGCTCCCGCTTCAGGTGGAGGTCGTAAATGAAACGTCCGTATTCGCCGGCGTTGATCGTCGAGACGGCCGAAGCCGCCAATTCGGCCAGGTAGGCGGAGCCACCAATATCCGCCAGGCTCTCGTCCTGCTCGAAAAAACCTTTCAGAGTCACCGGATCGGCGCTCCGCCCCCGCTCGATGAGCCGCGCGCCGGCTTCGAAAATGCGGCCATGCTCGCGCAGGGCGAAATGTTCGGGACGCAAAAACTCCGAAATTTTCTCGTAGGCCCGGTTGTTGACGAATATGGCTCCCAAAAGCGCCTTTTCGGCGGCGATGTTGTGAGGCAGGGTTCGGAAGGATGGCATCCCGGTTCCGCTGGCGGCGGGCTCGGCGGATGGCGGCGCGGCGATGGTGGTCGACATGGGGGGACAATAAAGCGAGATTCCGTTTCGGCGAATCTGGAAAAGATAATCTAGCGGGGACAGAATCCGCGCCTGCCAACGGGTATGTGAGTATGAGGATGACCTGTGGAAAAACCCGCCTGGCCGGCCATGCCGCTAGGCCTTGGCGGCGGCGGCAACCCCGGCCTTTCGCGCCGGCGCGCCGATCCGGTGGCGGCGGTCGCTCAGGCTCAAGGCGCCGCCCAACACCATGATCAGGCCGCCCGCCCACATCCAGCCGACCAGCGGGTTGAAATAGAGCCTGGTGACGAAACCGCCGTCTCCCCCCTCGGCATCGCCGATCACCGCGTAAAGGTCGCCCAGGAAAGTCGTATGAATGGCGGCTTCGGTGGTCGGCATGCCCTCGACGGGGTAATGGCGTTTTTCCGGATAAAGGGTGGCGACTTCCTCGCCGTCCCGATGCACGCTGAAAGCGCCGCGAATGGCGATGTAATTGACGCCCCGGACCTGGCGGGCGCCTTCGAAGGTATAAGCGAAGCCCGCCACCGTGACCGTCTCGCCCGGTTTCATCACCTGGATGCTTTCCACCTTCCAGGCGCCGGCGCCGGTCATCCCGGCGATGGCTATCGCCAACCCCAGATGCGCGCATGTCATGCCCCAGCTGGCGCGCGGCAGGCGGCCCAAGCGGCGCAGGCTGGCGCGGATGGGGCCGCCGAACAGCCTGATCCGTTCGCCCAGATCGACAAACGTGCCGACGAAGAGCCAGGCCGCCAGGCCGCAACCGACCAAGCCCAGGATCGGCCCGCCGCCATTGGCGGCCCAGGCCGCCGCCACCGCCACCAACGCCGCCGCGAAGGCGGCTTTCATTCGCATCATGGCCGCCGCCAAATCGCTCCGTTTCCATGACAACAGGGGCCCGACGGCCATGGCCGCCGTCATCGGCGCCATCAACGGAAGGAAGACGGCGTTGAAGAACGGCGCCCCCACCGAAACCTTGCCGCCGCCGATGGCTTCGAGGAGAAGCGGATACAAGGTGCCCAACAGGATGACGGCGGCGGCCGTGCTCATGAACAGGTTGTTGAGCAACAAGCCGCCCTCGCGGGAGATGGGCTGGAACAGGCCGGTGCTTTTCAGGGCCGGCCCGCGCCAGGCGAAAAGAGCCAGCGACGCGCCGATCACGATGATCAGCATGACAAGGATGAAAACGCCGCGTTGCGGGTCGGTGGCGAAGGCATGCACGCTGGTCAGCACGCCGGAGCGGACCAGGAAGGTACCCAGGAGACTGAGGGCGAAGGCGATGATGGCCAGGAAAATGGTCCAGGCCTTCAAGGTGTCGCGCTTCTCGACGACGACGGCCGAATGCAAGAGCGCCGTCCCCGCCAGCCAGGGCATGAAGGAAGCGTTCTCCACCGGGTCCCAGAACCACCAGCCGCCCCATCCCAGCTCGTAATAGGCCCACCAGGAGCCAAGCCCGATGCCGGCGGTGAGAAACCCCCAGGCGGCCAGGGTCCACGGCCGCACCCAGCGCGCCCAGGCGGCGTCGACGCGGCCCTCGATGAGAGCGGCGATGGCAAAGGAAAAGGCGATGGAGAAGCCGACGTAGCCCAGGTAAAGGAAAGGCGGGTGGAAAGCCAGGCCGGGGTCCTGCAACAGCGGATTGAGCCCTTGCCCGTCGGCGGCCGGGGGGAACAAACGCTCGAACGGATTCGAGGTGAACAGGATGAACAGATAGAAGCCGATGGCGATCAGCGCCTGGACGCCGAGAACCCGCGCCCCGAGGGCGGCCGGCAAATGGCGCCCGAAAACCGCCACCGCCGCGCCGAACAACGACAAGATCAGCACCCACAGCAGCATCGAGCCCTCGTGGTTGCCCCAGACGCCGGTGACTTTGTAAAGCATGGGCTTGGCCGAATGGGAATACCTGGCGACGCTGAGAAGCGAGAAGTCCGAGGTCACAAAGGCGTGGGTCAGGCAGGCAAAGGAGAAAGCGACCAGCAGGAACTGGACGTAAGCCGCCGGCCGCGCCAGCGCCATCCAGGAAGCGTCGTTCCGCGCCGCCCCGGCCAGCGGCAGGGCCGCCTGCACCAGCGCCACGAAGAGGGCGAGAACTAAGGCGAAATGTCCGGCTTCGGCGATCATCGGCGATCCAAGGTTAGTGCAAATCCCGAGCCGATGGACTCATCGGCGACGACGCATTTGCATTTAAAACAAATAGATAGAGTGTTTCAGGTGAACGCATGTGAACCGGAAATACTCTAGGGGCTTCCGCCCTGCCACTGGCCCGATTTCTTCAGGGCTTCGGCCACTTCCGGCGGCATATAGTTCTCGTCGTGCTTGGCCAGCACCTCGGCGGCGACGAAGACGCCGCCCACCAGGCGGCCCTCGGCGACCACCCCTTGGCCCTCGCGGAAGAGGTCGGGGAGGATCCCCTCGTAGGTGACCGGCACGCTGTTATTCAGGTCGGTCACCCGGAAGCTGACGATGGTGCCGCTTTTCTCGACACTGCCTTCCTCGACCAGCCCGCCGACGCGAAGCCGCTGTTCGGCCGGCGGCTTCTTTTCCGTCAACTCGGTCGGGCTGTAGAAGAAGACGATGCCTTCCTCGAAGGCGAACAACACCAGGGCCGTCGCCAGGGCAAGGAAACCCCAGGCGATGACGACGAAGGTCAAGCGCTTGTGCTTACGCTTCACCGGAGGGCTCCCCGTTTTCCGCCTGAAGAGCTTGCAAGCGGGCTTCGTTGGAGCGCAGGAAGCGGATGCTGGCGACCAACATCCCGACCAAGACCACGGCGGTGAGCACGTAACCGGGCCAGATGTAGACGCCGTAACCGCCCATGTCGAAAAATGCCGCCAGCGATTCCATTCCCGCTTCGCCCTAGGCCTGCCCGTGAACCCGCCTGAGGCGGAGGACGCGGACCTTGTTGGCGATGATCTCGCCGCGCAGGCGGAGCAGCAGCACCCATAAATAATAGGCGGTGAAGGCCAAAGCCATCAGCAACAGCGGCCACAGCATGGAAGAATGGATGGAGGGGCCGCCGATTTTGAGGACACTGGCCGGTTGGTGCAGCGTATTCCACCATTCGACGGAGAACTTGATGATCGGCACGTTGACGAACCCGACCAGGACCAGGATCGACGAGGCCTTGATACCGCGCGCCGGATTGTCGAAAGCGTTGACCAGGGCGATGTAGCCCAAATAAAGAAAAAACAGCACCAACATTGACGTCAGTCTCGCATCCCATACCCACCAGGTCCCCCACATGGGCTTGCCCCACATCGCTCCGGTGAACAGCGCCAGGAAGGTGAAGGCGGCGCCGACCGGCGCCGTCGACTTGGCCGCCAGGTCGGCCAGCGGATGCTTCCAGATCAGCCCGACGGCGGCGGCGATAGCCATGGCGGCATAACAAAAGAGCGCCATCCACGCCGCCGGCACGTGGATGTACATGATGCGCACGCTTTCGCCTTGCTGATAATCGGCGGGGGCGACGACGAGGCCCAGATAAAGCCCCACCGCGGCAAAGGCCACGGTCAGGCCGGCCATCCAGGGCAGCAAGACCTGGCTTAAACGCATGAACCGCGCGGGACTGGCGAACTTTTGTATCATTGTTTCTTAATTTAAGCTGCGTTCAGCCGTTTTTTAACGCCAGGCCGCCGTCTTTTCCAGGGGGCTCTCCTAAACTCCCGCAAACGTGATCCCATGGACGCCGTTTCACTCCAGGGCCTGGCGCAACGCCGCCGCCGAGGTCCACGGACACAGGGGCAGGGCGGCAAGCAGGAAAGCGCCGAGGATCAACAGCTGGGCGCGAACCGGAAAGCCGGTGATGGCGGCATCGACGGCGGAAACGCCGAAGATGAGGACGGGGATGAAAAGAGGCAGGACAAGCAGCGACAACAGCATGCCGCCGCGTCCGGACCCCAGTATAAGCGCCGCCCCGACGGCGCCGACCAGGCTCAGCGACGGGGTGCCCAGAATAAGCGCCAGGACGAGGACGGAAAAACCGCCACCGTCCATATTCATCAGCACCGCCAGCAAGGGCGCGGCGACAATCAAGGGCAGCCCCGTGGTCAGCCAATGGGCGGTCACCTTGGCCATGACCACCGCCTCCAACGGCAGCGGCATCAGCGACAGCAATTCCAGGCTTCCGTCCTCGAAGTCGGTCTCGAACAGGCGTTCCAGCGACAGCATGGAAGCCAACAGCGCCGCCACCCAAATGACGCCGGCGGCGATGCGGGCCAGGATGTTGGACTCGGGCCCGACGCCGAGCGGGAACAGAACCACGGCGATGACGAAAAACATCACCGCCATCAGGCTGTCCATGCCCTGCCGCAAGGCCAGGCGGAGGTCGCGGCGGACGATGCCCCAGAACCGTCTCACGGCGTTTCCTCCGGCGCCGCCGGCGGCGTCATTCGGGTGGCGGCGCTGAAATCCCCGAGATCCAGGATCTCGGCCCCATCCAGGGCCATCTCGGCATGCGTCGAGAGGACCACCATACCGCCAACCGAGCGCTGCCGGGCGATGGCGTCCCGCAAACCGGCGACGGCCTCGGCGTCAAGCGCCGCCGTCGGTTCGTCGAGCAGCCAAAGAGGCGCCGGCGAGGTTTCAAGACGGGCCAGATTGAGGCGGCGTTTCTGTCCCGCCGAAAGATAGCGGCCGGGAACGCCGGCCAGATGGGCGATGCCGAAAGCCTCCAGGGCGCCGCCCGCCGCCGCCCCGTTTCCGGTTTTCAGCGCCGCCCAGAAGCGCAGGTTCTCGGCCACCGTCAGCACCGGTTTGATCGGGTCCAGGTGGCCGACATAATGTATTCTGGCGTTATGGCGTTCCGGGTCTTCGCCGGTATCCTCGCCATCCCAGGCGATGCGCCCGGTTGCCGGGGCGAGCAGGCCCGCCATCAGGCGCAACAGGCTCGACTTGCCGCTGCCGTTGGCGCCGGTCAGCAGCAGCGCCCCGCCGGCCTCGACGGCGAAATGCAATGCCGCGAAGACGACGCGCTCGCCGCGGATGCAAAGCAGATCCTCGCCGCTGAACAGAGCCATGGAACTTCCTGGAAAGAAAAATAAAATCGGCGACGCAAGGTATCGCAAAATCCGGCAAAAAAGAAGGCTGGGCTCCGAACGGAGCCCAGCCAAGTCTTTCGGCACTAATGTGCCTGTAATGGGGCCAGAGAGGGGGTACTCTCTAGATGGGGGTCTATGTTCAAACAATATAACACCGGAAATGTGGCGATTTTATGCCGATGCCGCCCGCCTCTCCATATGTATCAATGGCATTGATGAAAAAATATGCTATAGCCATGCGCCTTTGTCCGAGAAGCCGTCCCGACAAAGGGAGATCGCCGGCCGACAGCGACGAAACCATCCGGGAAAAACGCCTTGACCTCGGCAGACAGTCTGAAAACCCGCCGGACATTGACCTCCGCCGGCAAAACCTACGATTACTTCAGCCTCGAAGCGGCCGCCACCGCCGGTCTTGGCGACATCGCGCGGTTGCCTTATTCCCTCAAGGTATTGCTTGAAAACCTTCTGCGCTGGGAAGACGGGCGATCGGTCACCGCCGAGGATATCCACGCCTTCGGCGACTGGCTCGAAAACCGCCGCTCGGACCGCGAGATCGCCTTTCACCCGGCCCGCGTCCTGATGCAGGATTTCACCGGCGTCCCGGCCGTCGTCGACTTGGCCGCCATGCGCGACGCCGTGGTTGCCGCGGGCGGCGACGCGAAAAGAATCAACCCCTTGTCGCCCGTCGATTTGGTTATCGACCATTCCGTGACGATCGACCACTTCGGTACGGCGGAGGCGGCTGGGCGCAACATGGAAATGGAATTCCGGCGCAACCGGGAACGCTATGAATTCCTCCGCTGGGGACAGACGGCTTTCGATAATTTCCGAGTGGTTCCGCCCGGCGCCGGCATCTGCCACCAGGTCAATATCGAGCATCTGGCGCAAGTCGTGTGGACCGGCGCCGACGGGGAAAACGGCAAACTTCTCGCCTATCCCGATACTCTGGTCGGCACCGACAGCCACACCACCATGGCCAACGGCCTGGCCGTGCTGGGCTGGGGAGTCGGCGGCATCGAGGCCGAGGCGGCGATGCTGGGCCAGCCCATCTCCATGCTTATCCCCGAGGTGGTGGGGCTGCGGCTGAGCGGGGCGCTGAAAGAAGGGACCACCGCCACCGACCTGGTCCTGAGAGTGGTGGAGATTTTGAGGGCTCATGGAGTCGTCGGCAAGTTCGTCGAATTTTTCGGCCCCGGCGTCGACGGCTTGTCGCTTCCCGACCGCGCCACCATTGCCAACATGGCGCCTGAATACGGCGCCACCTGCGGTTTCTTTCCCATCGACGCCGAGACCATCGGCTATCTGAAACTCACCGCCCGCGACCCGGAGCGCGTCTCCTTGGTCGAGGATTACGCCAGGGCGCAAGGCTTGTGGCGGAATGGCGACGCCCCGGACCTCCTTTTCACCGATACACTCGAACTCGACATCGCCAGCGTCGGGCCCAGCCTGGCCGGTCCCAAACACCCGCGGGAGCGGATCGCGCTTGCCGACTCGGCGGCGGGCTTCTCGAAAACCCTCAAGGACATAGCCGGAGCCAGCGCGCCGCGTCCGATCAAGGTCGAAAACGCCGATTACCACCTGCGCGACGGCGATGTCGTCATCGCCGCGATCACCAGCTGCACCAACACCTCGAACCCTTCCGTCCTCATCGGCGCCGGATTGCTGGCCCGCAACGCCGTCAGCAAAGGCATCACCAGCAAACCCTGGGTCAAGACCTCGTTGGCACCCGGTTCGCGGGTGGTCGCCGACTACTTGGCCGCCGCCGGCCTGCGGGAGCATCTCGACGCCCTCGGCTTCAACATCGTCGGTTTCGGCTGCACCACCTGTATCGGCAACTCCGGGCCGCTGGCCAACGGCATCGTCAAGGCCATCGAGGACGGCGATCTGGTGGCGGCGGCCGTGCTTTCCGGCAACCGCAACTTCGAAGGCCGCATCAACCCGCACGTCAAGGCCAACTACCTGGCCTCGCCGCCGCTGGTGGTGGCTTACGCCCTGGCGGGCTCGATGACGCGCGACCTGTTGAACGAACCTTTGGCCAAGGGGGCCGGCGGCGATCCGGTCTACCTCAAGGACGTCTGGCCGAGCGACAAGGAAATCCAAGAGACCATCAACAGCGTCTTGACCACGGAAATGTTCCGCAAACGTTATGCCGGCGTATTCACGGGACCGCAAGCCTGGCGGGACCTCGAAACCGCCGCCGGTTTGACCTACGATTGGAATGCCGGGTCCACCTATGTCCGCCACCCGCCTTTCTTCGCCGCCGGAGAGACCGGGGCGGTGGAAGACATCGCCGGCGCCCGGCCTTTGATCATCCTCGGCGATATGGTGACCACCGACCACATCTCGCCGGCCGGCGCCATCAAGGCCGACAGCCCGGCGGGGAGCTATCTTACCGGCAACGGCGTCGCCGCCGAGGACTTCAATTCATACGGCTCGCGCCGAGGCAATCATCAGGTGATGATGCGGGGCACGTTCGCCAACATCCGTATCCTGAACGAGATGGCGCCGGGGACGGAAGGCAACGTCACCAGGCACATGCCGACGGGCAAGATCATGGCCGTCTACGACGCCGCCATGAAATACCAAGCCGAGGGCGTTCCCCTGGTGGTGATCGCCGGCAAGGAGTATGGCACCGGGTCGTCGCGGGACTGGGCGGCCAAGGGGACACGATTGCTCGGCGTCAAGGCGGTGATCGTCGAGAGCTTCGAGCGCATCCACCGTTCAAACCTTATCGGCATGGGCGTGCTGCCCTTGCAATTCAAGGACGGCGAAAGCCGCGAGACCCTGCGGCTGACGGGTTGCGAGAGCTTCGACATCAGCGGGCTTGGCGACGGCATCCGGCCCGGCATGGACGTCATTTGCGACATCGCCCGCGCCGATGGCAGCCGCCAAAAGCTGACGCTGCTTTGCCGCATAGACACCCAGGACGAAGCCGAATATTTCACCAGCGGCGGTATTCTCCACTATGTCCTCGGCAAGCTGAAAACGGCCTGATATCAACGGAAAACGCTCGGATTAAGTTGAAAGGCTTATCCCCTTGGTGCGAACGAAATCCCTTGGGCGAGTGGCAGGTCATTGGAATAGTTGACGGTGTTGGTGGCGCGGCGCATATAGTTCTTCCAGGCGTCCGAACCGGCCTCGCGGCCGCCCCCTGTCTCCTTCTCGCCGCCAAAGGCGCCGCCGATCTCGGCGCCGCTGGGACCGATGTTGACGTTGGCGATGCCGCAGTCGCTGCCCTCGGCCGACAGGAAAATCTCGGCTTCGCGGAGGTCGGTGGTGAAGATGCTCGACGACAACCCCTGCGGCACGCGGTTGTGGATGGCGATGGCTTCCTTGAGGTCCCGGTATTTCATCACGTAGAGAACGGGAGCAAAGGTTTCCACGGCCACGGTATCGGTCTGTTCCGGCATCTCGACGATGGCCGGATTGACGTAGCAGGCGTCCGGGTAGCGGTCCTCGAGGACCCGCTCCCCTCCGAACACGGTTCCGCCCTCGCCGGCCGCCCTGGCAAGCACGTCCCGCATGGCCTCGCAAGCGGCCGTTTCGATGAGTGGGCCGACGAGGCTCTCGGCGTCCAGGGGATCGCCGATGGCAATTGTCCGGTAAGCTTTCTTGAGACGGGGAACGAGGTCGTCGTGGATGTCCTCGTGCACGATCAGGCGGCGAAGCGTGGTGCAGCGCTGACCGGCGGTTCCGACGGCGGCGAACAGGATCGCCGGCACCGCCAGATCGAGATCGGCCGACGGCGCCACGATCATCGCGTTGTTGCCGCCGAGTTCCAAAAGCACCCGGCCGAAGCGCGCCGCCACCCGTGGCCCGACGGCGGCGCCCATGCGGCAGCTGCCGGTGGCGCTGATCAGCTTGAGCCGGCGGTCGCCGACCAATCGCTCGCCGATACCGCGGCCGCCGATCACCACCAGGGAGAGCCCTCGCGGCGCCTCGCCGAAGCGCGCCAGCGCCTTGCCGAACAGGGCCTGGCAGGCGAGCGCCGTGAGCGGTGTCTTTTCGGAGGGCTTCCACACCACCGGATCGCCGCAGACCACGGCCAAGGCGAAGTTCCACGCCCATACGGCGACCGGGAAGTTGAAGGCGGTGATCACGCCGACCGGACCCAGCGGATGCCAGGTCTCCATCATCCGGTGTCCGGGCCGCTCGCAGGCGATGGTGAGGCCGTAAAGCTGGCGCGACAGGCCGACGGCGAAGTCGCAGATATCGATCATCTCCTGGACCTCGCCCAAGCCTTCCCGCAGAATTTTCCCGCATTCCACGCTCACCAGTCTGCCCAGCGGGTCTTTCAGCGCCCTCAGTTGCTCGCCGAAAAGGCGAATGAGTTCACCGCGCCTGGGCGCCGGCACCCGCCGCCATTCCAGGAAGGCGTCGTCGGCAAGGGCGACCTTGTTCTCCACGTCGGCGGGGGAATCCGTCCTTAGCCTGGCGATCTCGGCGCCATCCATGGGCGAACGAACGATAAGATCCCCTTTCGCAAGAGCTTGGGCGTTGACGCCAAGGATGCCGAACAGTTCATTGATTTCCATGTTCCGATCCTCGCCGCGCCGGCATGTCGCCGTCGCCGCGCAAAAGTGTCTGTGCCGCGGATCACCGGGGTTTTCCTAAAGCCATGGCCGATGCCGGCGAGGCTTTGGCGCCGCCTTGCTAGTGGCCCGCGTCAGCCAAATTGCACCCCTACGATCGCTTTTCCCGTCCCCTCGGTAGGCTTGCGGGGAACCGTGGCGCCAGTGGCGCCGCGTAAGTCCCCGCAAGGCGCGCAGGCGATGCAGGGACATCGTCAAGCGTTCCCGACGCCCCGAGAGGACGGGAAAAGCGACCTTTTGGGCGGTCTTGCGAGGCTTCCGGACGTCGTCGCGCGCCGCTTGTGGTGCACGGACACCACGGCGCGACGCGCTCCTAGCCGGAAACCTCGCAAGACCGTCGTAGGGGTGCAATTTGGCTGACGCGGGCCACTAGATATGCCGAAAGGAGGAAATAAAGGGTAGCGGAAACTTATTGCCGCCGCAAAGCGTCGGCGAAAACGCAAACCCGGGCGCCGCATTCGCGGCCTGTTCACGTTTGTTATTGGGAAGCGAGACTGGCGATCTCGTCCTTGATTCGAAGTTTTTGTTTTTTTAGGGTGCTGATTTCAAGGTCGTTGGGAAGGGGACGGTTGTTTTCTTTTTCGATAGCGTCTTCAAGAGCACGATGTTTGGACTTAAGGGACTCGATACGCTCGTCAAGACTCATGGCAGATTCCTTCCATTCAAGTAGAGCAGAGTGTCTATCTCGCCTCGAAGCACTACCATACCTCAACCGCCCCGAAAAATCCAGGGAATGGGCCTCGGCGCGCAAGCAACTCCTCCAGCGCCAAGAGACCCCGGCCGCGGGTGTGAAAAACGCTTCAAAGACTAAAACCCCGGCATCGGCCATACCGCTTCTTTCAAGAATTTGTTATGATGGGGCTTTCATCCGATAGGGCATTCAGGAGCCGTCGCCGAGCGAGGTAAATGGAAGAAATCGACCCCCTCAAGGTAAAACTCGCGGAACTGAGGTCCGAGCATCGCGATCTCGACGAAGTGATTGCCCGTATCTCCGAGAATGGAGTCCACAACCAGCTGCAGGTGCAGCGGCTGAAAAAACGCAAACTGGTGCTGAAGGACCAGATCACCCGGTTGGAAAACCAGTTGCTGCCCGACATCATCGCCTGACCCATCGTACCACTAGCGGTCTTAGCCGCCACCCGTACCGGCGTCGCTGGCTTTACGCCGGGCCAGCAAGTCGCGGTTGGCGGCATCGACGATCTCCTCGGGGTTGTCGCCGGTGGCGATGGCGTGGAGGCCGAAAGCCGCCTCAAGTTCAAGACCGACACCCCGCCAAGAGAACGGTTGCCTTTCGATGGCGGCGGTGAGGTCGCGGGCTTTTGCGAAAGCGGTCTCGCTATCCGCAAGAGCCAAGACAATACCGAAAACGTTGCCGTCGAGGTAGCCGATGGCGTCGCTGGCGCGGAGGCCTTGACAGAGGATCTCGGCGGCATGCCTCAGCGCCTCCTCCGCCGCCAAATGGCCCAGCTCGTCGCCGATGGCATCGATGGCGCGGATGCGGATATAGACAAAGCTGTTGGCGATTTCCGCCCGTTCGGCGATGAGCTGGTGACGCGAAAGTTCCCGCATCAGGCCGCGCCGGCTGTTCACCGGCAAAAAGGAATGGTTGTCGGCGGCCTCCTCCAGATAGGCGACATGGGCGCGAAAATGCTCCAATTGCTGGCGCTGATGGTCGAACTCATTGAGGATATCGGTGAGAGCTTCCTGCACCTTGGGCGTCATCTCCGCCGCCGGAATGCCCATGATGAAGGCGACATCGGAGATGCTCTCGCGGCGCGGCGGCCGCGGCGGCCTCGGCGGCGGCCCACGGTCCCGTTCAGATGGTGCCTGCCCTTGCCCGCCTTTGGTGTCGGCGGCGTTGATCGGGCTGATGGCGCTCACATTATCGACGTCTACCACGGCTTTACGCTTTTACCTTGGAACGCCTTTGAGGCTAACACTCCAGCCGTCGCGAAAAAAGCGATTCCGGGTGCCGCTTGGCGATCGCGGCGTCAATCCATATAATTGCCGCTTTTTTCCATCCCGCCTTAAGGCAAGGAGCCGCTTTTGATGACCAACGCCGCTCCCACCGTCGGCATAATCATGGGCAGCCGATCCGACTGGCCGGTCATGCGCCACGCCGCCGAAACCCTCGACAAGCTGGGTGTATCTTCGGAAACCCGCGTCATCTCCGCCCACAGGACGCCGAAACGCCTGGAGGAATACGCCACCGCCGCCCAGGGGCGGGGCCTGAAAGTGCTCATCGCCGGCGCCGGCATGGCCGCCGCTCTGCCCGGGGCGGCGGCGGCGCTGACTCCGCTGCCGGTGCTGGGCGTACCCATGGAAAGCAAACTCTTGGGCGGCCTCGACGCGCTCCTGTCGATGGTGCAGATGCCTTCCGGCGTGCCCGTCGGAACGCTCGGCCTCGGCAAAGCCGGCGCCGTCAACGCCGCTTTGCTGGCGGCCGCCATTGTCGCCCTTGGCGACGAGGCCACCGCCGCCGCCCTCGACGAATTCCGCGCCGAGCAGACGGCCGGCGTCCCCGGCGTTCCCGACGAGTGAAAACACCTAACCGGCACCCGGAAAAACTCCGTCTCCGCTTTCATGGGAGCCCGTCCGGCCAATGAAACTTTCTTAATGGTTATCTCCTTCGCTTTCTTTTCGTCAGCCTACATTTGACGCTGATGACCGCCCTGGTGCGCTCCTTGGCATGGAAGGCTTCCTGCTTTTTTTCCAGGTCGCCTAGGAATTTCGTCGTCATCGGCCCTCCGTCCAGTTCGTCCACGAACCGCCGCAAGACGGCTTCGTGGCCGCCGCCGCTTGGCCGGGAGAACATCGCGGCGGCCCGCTTTTTGATCTTGCGGGCGAACCCCTGGTAGCTTTTCCGGGCGATGCTTCCGTGTTCGCGCTCGTGATCGAGGACGTATTGTTTGGCGCAGCGGTACATCCTTTTCTTGTAGTCGCTCATCAAGCGGATGACCGGAAAGACTTCGACGAGAACATCAAGGCGGCGCAGGCACTCCCCCTCGGATTGCGTTGTGAAGCCGATTTTGTTTTCGTGGCCGTACAGTCCCAATCTTCTTGCGGTGGGGCTGCCGGGGGAAGAAACGATGGTTATTCCGAGGTCGTATTTGACCTCTTCCTCATGGTAGATCAGTTTCGTGGAAATTTGGGGCGCCCCGCAGGCGGCGGCATTCGACGCCGCCAGGACGACCCCTTTGGAGCCGGCGCCGTCGAAAGCGGCGGCGGAAACCGCCGCGCCAGCCACCAGCGCCGCGATCGGCAAAACCCTTGTCATTCACCGCTCCATGCCGGAGCCCTCGGCGCCGGGTTGAGGTTCATTAACAGGCATATATTTTGTCACCGGGGGAGGCACCCGGAAAGCCATTTTTTAAATCAGAAATTCGGTGACAGCATACTTAATTACAAGACCGGAGATTCCGCGACTTCCATGCCCGACGGTTGGAATTAAGTATGCTGTCACCGAATTTCCAGCTAATGCTGGGGTATTTGGGGTTGTGTAAGGCAAGTGCGGCATGGTGGCTGTTAAAAATATTTTTCGGATTTTGCCTGTTAATTGGAGCGGCTAGCCCGAATTATTCACGGCGCGTCGCGAATTTAACGGCGGACGTAGATTAACCTGTTGAAATGCCGTATGATTTTGGTGTTTGAACAAGATCATAGACACCAGGAAAACCTACGGCC
>DUZD01000006.1 GCA_013349695.1 Rhodospirillaceae bacterium | reverse complement strand
TCGACGGCGGCGGATTGGCGAACAGGCGGGCGCCGCCGTGGGCAAGCTCCAGCGGCCGGCGCACCATTACCCGGTAGTCCCGCAAATCCCCGTCCCGCAGGGCGCCGCCGCCGTCGCGGCAGTCGTCGGCGATGCGCCGCGCGATCTCGCCCCGGTAGAACAGGTCCTCGCCTTCCGTGGCCAGGGCCTGCAAGGTGGCGGCGAAATCAGGCAGGGTGAACAGCTCGCCCTCGCCGATCGGCCTGCCGGGGTTTCGACGGCTGCCGTAAACGGCGCGGCAGGCGGCGTTGACGGTGTAGATCTTCTCGACGACGCGAAAGATGTAGGCCTGCAGGCGGTTCACCCGGACGCCGTTCCGGGCCAGCGCCACCGCCGGCTCGATGATGCGCGCCATCGGCATGGAGGCAAGGTCGCCATGCACCCGGAACAGGCCCTTGACCGTGCCCGGCGTCGCCATCGAAGCCATGCCGATATGGAACTCCTGCTGGGCGGTTCCGAAGTCGGCGAGGATCGGGAAAAAGTCGCCGCCGCGAACGGGCAACCGCCGCTTCGGGGTGTGGGCGAAAAAGTCATAGAGTATCGTTTGCCCGTCCTGTTGGCGCCGGCGGGCGAGCAGGAAACCGCCGCCGCCAAGCGAGGTCAGCACCGGCTCCGCCACCACCGCCGCCAACAGGCCGGCCAACACCGCGTCGAAGGCGTTGCCGCCCTCGCCCAGGATGGCGGCGGCGGCGGCGGCGGTCTCTGGATGGCCGGCGGCGATGGCGCCTTTCGCTTGCATGGCCTCATTGTCGCCGCGAAATCCCCTGAAGGGAAGGCCTTGGCGGGTAAATTCGGTGACAGCATACTAATTTCCTCTTTTCCCTGGAAATTAGTATGCTGTCACCGAATTTACCGGAGGGTCCTTTCCGGCGGGAAACGCATGGTGACCGTCGTTCCCTGGTCCACTTCGCTGTCGATCGCAAGGGCGCCGCCGTGCAGTTCCATTAAGGATTTTGCCAACGGCAAGCCAAGCCCGGTTCCCTCATGGCTGCGGGTCATGATGTCTTCCACCTGGACAAAGGGTTGTAGCACCTTGGGGATGTCGTCGGCGGCGATGCCGATGCCGCTGTCGGCGACCTCGATGATGACCGCGCCTTCATCGTCAAGGCCGGCGCCAACGGTGATCCGCCCGCCTTGCGGGGTGAACTTGATGGCGTTGGCGAGCAAGTTAAGAAGAATTTGTTTGACCCGGGTCGGATCGGCGTCAAATTCCAGCATGCTTTCGGCGACATCCACCGATAGGGAAAGTCCGGCATTCCGGGCTCGTTCCGCCACCATGGAGGCGCAGGAACGGATCGTTTCGGCGGCATCGATTTTTCCCTCGCTGAGTTTCACCTTGCCGGTTTCGATCCTCGAAACGTCGAGGATGGCGTTGATAACTTCATTCAGGTGCAGACCCGATTCGTGGATGTTGTCGAGATAGCCGCCGCACTTGACATCGCCGCATACGCCCAACTGGCCCAACCTCAGGCCATCGGCAAAGCCGATGATCGAGTTCAACGGGGTTCGCAACTCGTGGCTCATGTTGGCCAGGAAATCCGTCTTGGCGCGGCTGCAAGCCTCGGCCTCGACCTTTGATTGCAGGAGCGATTCCACGGCCTGTTTGCGTTCAACGAGTCGGCCAACTTGCGTGCCGATGTGACCCATGATCCGTATCAATTCCTTGTCGGGCTCTTCGATCCTGGTGGAGAAAAACTCCAGTACCGCGACCACCTTCTTTCTTACGAAAATCGGTATGGCGAAGCCGGAGTAGGCTTTTATGTCTTTCGTTAGTTTTGCCCGAAGGAAATTTTTGTCTTCGCTTACGTCCCTGATCCAGGCAGGTTTTTTGCTTTCCAAAACGAGGCCCGGCAGGCCTGTCCCCAATTCGAAATTGGTTTGTTCGGTGACTTTGCGGAAATCAACGAAGCGTTCGGGCCGATCGAGATGCCAGGTGGTGGTCGGCACCAATAGATTGGGGGTCGCCGGGGAAAGCTCGTAAACGTGCCCTATCGGCCACCCCGTGTAGGCGCATATTTCTTCAAGACAGGATCGCAACGCCTCTGTCACGCCCACCGTTTCATTGGCGATAACGACCATTCGGCACAACAACTCCATCGGGGTTGTCTTCCGTTTCAGATCCTCGTTCATTTCTTCGTACTGGGCGACGAGGAAGGCGACGATCCAGATGACAAACAGGGCCAGCGCCCGGTTGGCGAGAACCACCCAGGGGACGCCGCCGGCCGGAGAGAGAAAGTAACCAAGGATAGTGAGGGCCGTGGCCGCCGCGGCCAGGGCGAAAAGGTGCCATCGCCGCGGGAACCAGAAGCCGAGCAGGACGAGCGCCACGTAGGGCACCCCGCCGGCGGCGCCCAACGGCATGAGGAGATCGAAAGTGAGGATCAAGGCGGCGACGGCGACGCCCAGGAGCGTCCGTTTGAATAGCGTCTTATCGTCGTAAAACTTCATCACCGATTTCTCTGTTTTCCTAGACAGCGCCGATTCTTGCCGCCGCCCTCGCCGAAGACCGGCGCGCCGACGCGGAGAATGGGCTTCAACGGTTCTTCGACCCGCCCCTGCTCGACGTTGAGATCAAAGGGCGAGACGAAAACCTCGCCTCGCCCAAGGGCGAAGGCGGCCGTCAACAGCGCTGCCACCGGCAGGAAAATGACCAGGAATTGCCGCGCCTCCACCGGCTTGCCAAGGACTGGCCCAGCGACGTTGCCAAGCCGTTCCTCGAAATTTCTCGGCAATCGAAACCATCGAACCTCCTGGATGCCTCCCGCCTGAATCACGGTGGCCTCAGTCCGCCGTCCACCTGGCGAGCGCCGCCGGCCCCGTCAGCACGCGGCGGATCAGGTCCGCCTGGCTGTGGGTGCCGGTCTTGGCGAACACCCGCTTGAGGGTGGTGCGCGCGGTACCCTCGGTGGTGCCGATTTCGGCCGCCGCCTCCTTCAGCGTCCGGCCGGCGACAAGGGCGGCGACCAGCCTCGCTTCCGCCGGCGCCAGACCGTAAAGGCGGGAGATCATGTCCGCCGACAGGTCGTGCCGCCGGCCGGGATCGCTGACGAAAACGGCCACCGACGCCCTGCGGGTGTTACAAACGGTGCATAACGGGAGCGGGGCAACATAAAGGGGATAAGGCGGCTTCAGGGACGGCCGGGGAATCGCCATCGCGGCCGCGGGACGCGAGTTCCCCGGGTTGTCTTTTTCCGCGGCGGCGGCGATGAACTCTTTCAGCTTACTGGCGGCGGCTGGCGACTGGACCCGCAGGCTACTCCCCCCATGGTCCAGCGCCAAGCCGTCGTCCCGCTCGACAATATCCCGCGCCGCGCCGTTCAACAGCAGGACTTTGGCCCCCTTGTCCAGCAGGATCACCCCGATGGCGAAATGGTCCAAAACGCAGTGGGCAAGCGTTTGCCGATGCGGCATGCCGATGTCCCCTCTCTCCCCCCTTAACGTGACAGTATCTTGGAAAGCACAACTCGGAACCTCCCATATGGGAGGCTTGTGCAACTTTTGATGTGGTTTACATTCATTTTTCAATTGGCTATGGCCCATTCAATAATCTTATAGAATGCCGTCACAGTATTCGTTGGTATGTGAGATCGTGATTTCAATAAACGTGAGGCGAATATAACTCTCTTGCTTGCCATTTGATGTTAACCAGTTCACATGCCGGTTGGTTTTTTTGTGCTAAAGGCTTATCACATTGCGTCCGGTGCCACAATTTCCCGAGGCTTGGCGGAGTTCATCACGCCTCCTTTTCCTCCGCGTCTCTCCGCGTCCATTGCGTTAAGATTAAACGCGAAGCATGCAGAGGAACGCGGCGGGGAGGAAAGCCGTGACGAGCCATAAGAACACAAAATGTTGATCCGACCGGACGCAAGGGGATAAGCCTTTTTTCAATATTGTTATGGAGAATTCCGCCGCCAGGGCGGCGACGGTTCGCCATCGGCGCTTTCGTTTGCCGCCGTTCTCGGGCATTCTAGCCTTCTTATTTCTTATTCTCATTCGTGCCCGCCGAACCAGGAACCGCCGTCGCCGATGCTGAAACGGATCGCCCTCATCGGGCCGCTTTTGATCCTGGCCGCCACCGCCGGCGCGGCGGAAACGCCCTGCGTTCCGGCGGGCCGCTGGCTGGCCCCGGCGACGGCAAGCCTGCTCGCCCATGACGGCGTCATCGCCGCCATGGCCCGGCGGCCGGTGGTCCTCTTGGGCGAGACCCACACCAGCGCCGAGGACCACCGCTGGCAGCTCCACGCCATTGCCGCCCTGCACGGACGAAACCCCAACATGGTGCTGGGTTTCGAGGCCTTTCCGCGCCGCGCCCAATCGGTGCTCGACGGCTGGCTCCGCGGCGCTATCGGCGAGAAGGAATTCCTCGAGAAAACCCGCTGGAACGAGGTCTGGCGTTTCGATCCCGCTCTCTATCTGCCGCTGTTTCATTTCGCCCGCCTGCACCGCATCCCGATGATCGCGCTCAACGTCGAGCGCGGCTTGATCGGCAAGGTCGGGGACGACGGCTGGCAAGCGGTGCCCGAGGGCGAGCGCCAAGGCGTCGGCGACCCGGCGCCGGCCGGCGAGGACTATATTCATAGCTTGGCGCGGGTGTTCGCCGAGCACGACGAGACGCGGTCCGGCAAGCTTCCCGGCCGCGACGATCCCCAATTCCGCCGTTTCGTCGAGACGCAGCTGACCTGGGACCGGGCCATGGCCGAGAAACTGGCCGAGGCCAGCAGCGGCGGCGGCCGGCCTTTAGTGGTCGGCATCGTCGGCCGCGGCCACCTCGAGTACGGCGGCGGCATTCCCCATCAGTTGGCCGACCTGGGGATCAAGGATGCCGCCGTCCTGCTGCCCTGGCACGCCGGCCGCGCCTGCGCCGATCTTGACACCGCCGGCGGAGGCAAGATCGCCGACGCCGTTTTCGGCATCGCCGCCGATGCCGCCTCGGCGCAAGCACCGAAACCGAAACTCGGCGTTCTCATCACCGCCGGCGAAGACGGGGTGCGCGTCGGCAAGGTGTTGGATGACAGCATCGCCGCCAAGGCCGGCTTGGCGGAAGGCGACTTCATCGTCGCCGCCGCCGGGACGGCCGTTGCCAAGTCCGCCGAGCTGATTTCCATCATCCGCCGGCAAGCCCCCGGCACGTGGCTGCCGCTGCGCGTCAAGCGCGGCGGCGAAACCATCGGCATCGTCGCCAAATTCCCGCCGCTCCCATGACGGCGATGAAAAGCGCGGTTTGGTTTTTCCTCGCCTGGGCGGCGGCCGGGCTGGCGCCGGCCGCCGCCGAAGTGACCAGCCTCCATCACGACATGCGGGTGCGTCTCGACCCGGCGGGCCGCGATCTCGCCGTCAGCGACCGGTTACGCTTGCGGGGCGGCGGTCAGGTGATTTTTCGCCTGGCGCCCCGTTTTGTCGTCACCGCCTTTGCCGTCGACGGACGGAAAGCCGAGCCCGCCCGCCTGGGCGCCGATTGGCGGATCGACTTGGGCGCCGACGGCGAGCACGACCTTTTTTTCGAATACCTTGGCCGCCTCGCCGCCATGCCCAAGGAGCCGCCCCGAGATTCCCGATCCTTCGAAGCCCTCGCCGGACCGCAAGGCAGCTATCTGCCGGCAGCCAGCGGCTGGTACCCCGACACGCAAACCGTCACCTTCACCTACCGCGTCGCCGTCGAGGTGCCAGAGCCGCAAAAAGCGGTGGTTGCCGGCCGCCTGGTCAATGAGACGTCGACCGCCGGCCGTTACCGCGCCGTTTTCGAATCCGAATCCCCGGCCACCGGCTTGACGTTGATGGCCGGGCCTTACGTGGTCCGGGAACGGCGCTCCGACGGGCTTCTGTTGCGCGCCTACTTCCATCCCGGCATCCAATCCCTGGCGGCGGACTATCTGCAATCGACCGCCGAGTATATCGGCTTTTACCGCCGCTGGATCGGCGCCTACCCTTATTCCGCCTTTCACATCGTCTCCAGCCCGTTGCCGGTGGGCCTGGGCTTTCCGGGACTGACATACATGGGCGAGAAGGTTCTCGGATTGCCGTTCATCCGTTTCACCTCGCTCGGCCACGAAATCCTCCATAACTGGTGGGGCAACGGCGTCCGAGTGGATTACGCCGCCGGCAACTGGTCCGAGGGCCTGACCACATTCATGGCCGATTACACCTTCAGCCAAAAAACTTCGGCGCAAAAGGCCCGGCGGACGCGGCTGAACTGGCTCAGGGATTTCGCCGCCCTGCCGGCCGAGCGCGACCGGCCGGTGACGGCGTTCGTTTCCAAATCGCACGATGCCGCCCAGGTCATCGGCTATAACAAGACGGCCTTCTTTTTTCACATGCTGCGCCGGCAACTGGGCGCCGAGACTTTCGATGCCGGTATCCGCCGGCTGTGGAAGGAGAACAGATTTAGCACCGCCGGCTGGAACCGTTTGCAAGACGCCTTCGAGGCGGCGTCGGGAAAGGACCTGGCGGCATTTTTCGACCAGTGGCTGAAAAGAACCGGCGCCGCCAAGTTGCAACTGGGAGCGGTGGCGGTGGAACGGCTCAAGGGTCGATTCCGAACTTCCCTCACCCTCGCCCAGCCGCTTTCGGTCTACGCCTTGAACGTGCCGATCGTCATCACCACCGCCAGCGGCGAAAAAAGGTTTCATGTTCGCTTCGACAGGCCCGAAAGCCGGTATCGATTGGAAACGGAATCCCGCCCCCTGGCCTTGGCGGTCGACCCGGACTTCGATATCTTCCGCCGCCTCGACCGCGCCGAGGCGCCGCCGATTCTGAGGGACGTAACCTTGAAGGCCGACACCGTCACCATCGTCCTGGCGGCGGACGAGCGGGGACAAAGAGCGGGGCGCGGGCTGGCCAAGCGGCTTCTCGATTTACCCCCCAGGTTCGAGGACGCCTTCCTTTTCCGCCCGCCGCCGGCGCCGCTGCTTTTGATCGGCACGACGGCCGAGGTGATGGCCTGGCTGGCAAAAGCGCGGCTGTCCGGGGCGCCCGAAAGGCTTGATGGGCGCGGTACGGCACGGGTGTGGGCGGGCCGGCACGGCGGCCGTTGGCCGCTTCTGGTGGTAGCGGCCGACGACGTTCCGGCCATCGAGGCGCTGCTGCGTCCCCTTCCCCATTACGGGCGCAAGGGGTATCTGGTGTTCGAGGGAGACAAGGCGGTTGAACACGGGACCTGGCCGGCGACGGCGGGCCCGCTGAGGGTGGAACTCGAATGAACGGGACCGAAACATGCTGAACAGGCCGGATGGGAATTTTGACTCCATTGACGTGATTGACATGCCGGCCGGCGGCGCCGGGCCAACATTGTCGCCCAGGCGGCGGCAATGGATGATTTCCCGCGCCGCCGGGGAAGCGCGTTTCCTTCGCTGCCGTCGAAACTCTCCCTGGTTCCTGTTGGATCGCCTGCAACTGGATCTATTCGGCTGGTTCCTGAAGGTTTTCGGGTTTTACGGCGCCGGCGTCAGGAACGCCCTCGACATCCAATCGACGGAGATTGAACTTTCCTTCGCCGGCCTGCCGCGAGCTTTCGACGGTTATCGCATCCTCCACGTCAGCGATCCCCATTTCGACACCCTGGCGGGGATCGAGGCGGCGCTTCTGCGGCGCTTGGACAATATCGATGCCGATCTCTGCGTGCTGACCGGAGATTACATGCACCGCCTGGACTGTCCCCTGGACGAGAGCATTCCGCCGATGCGCCGGATGACGGCGGCGATATCGGCCCACGATGGCATCGTCGCCACGCTGGGCAACCACGACAATGCCGGAATGGCGGCGCCGCTCGAGGATTTGGGCATCCGCGTGCTGGTCAATGAAAGTCTGGCCATCGAGCGCGGCGGCGATAGGATTGTTTTGACCGGCACCGATGACGTCCATTGGTTTCGCACCGACGAGGCCGAAAAAGCCCTGGCGGAAGCGCCCGGGGGTTTCAAGATCGCCCTTGTCCACTCGCCGGAAATCGCCCATGTGGCGGCTCGGGCCGGCTATGCCCTTTACCTCGGCGGCCACACCCACGGCGGCCAGATTTGCTTGCCCGGCGGCAGGCCGTTGATCAGCAAGCTCGCCAACAACAGGGCTTTTGTCTCGGGCCTTTGGCGATGCGGCGGGATGATCGGTTTCACCAACTCCGGCGCCGGCGTCTCGTATCTTCCCGTACGTTTCAACAGCCGAGGCGAGGTAGCCTTGATCGTGCTGAAGCGCCGCGCCTCATGAATGGCCGTCCGCGGTTCAAGGTTTTTCCACAACTTCAGACGACCGGTTATTGACAGGCCCGCCATAAAGACCCATCCTTTTTTTCCCGTCCCCGGCGGTGCCGGTTAATTTTTGAAAACCCAGCGTTGATCGGAAGGTGTTGGCTGATGAAGCGTTTGGCGGTTCTTTTCGTGTCTTTGGTTTTTTTGTTTTGCCTGCCGGCCAATGCCCAGGACGAAGACATCCAGAGCGGCGGCAAGGGGATATTGAACGCGATCGCCTTCAGGCCTTTGACGCAAGAAATGCCCATTGCCGTGCGTCCTTTGGACAACTCCGACAGCAATTTGCTTTTGCAACGGGAATTCGAGAAGGCTTTAAGGACGAATGGCTATACGGTATCCGACGACGCCGGCTTGATTCTGACCTTTGAGTATCGCGGCGAGATCGGCGCCTGGTCGACGATCGGCCGGCGAACGATCCTGGAACTGGAAGCCCGCGGCGGCCGGGAAGGCGGCGAGAACGCGAAAGCCTTTATCAATCTTTACGATAGCAGCCGCGGCGGCGTTCTCAACAAGGGCCGCAGTGGAACCTCGATCATAACCCAAAGCCAGTATCGTCTGGACGCCAGTATCGATTCCAAGAGTAATGGAAAACGCTTGTGGCAGGCCTGGACCATTGCCGACCTGGAATCCCACGACGGCCTGAGCCTGACCTTGGCCATGGTGCCGGTGATGGTGAAAAGCCTCGGCCGCACCGTCAAAAAACAATCTTTCACCATGCCTTAGAACCTTTGCATATGGGCTCCGCGCGGGCCCTGTTCGGGAACTGCCGCAAACAGCCGGGGGGTCAACCAGGATGGCCAATGTCGTGGTCGTCGGAACCCAATGGGGCGACGAAGGCAAGGGTAAGATCGTTGACTGGCTCTCGGAACGCGCCGATGTGGTGGTGCGTTTCCAAGGCGGCCACAACGCCGGCCACACCCTGGTCATCGACGGGGTGACATTCAAGCTCAGCCTGCTGCCGTCCGGCGTGGTGCGCGAGGGCAAACTATCCATTATCGGCAATGGCGTGGTTGTCGATCCCTGGGCGCTGATGGAGGAGATCGACGCCATGCGTTCGCAGGGCATCGAGGTGAGCCCGCGAAACCTCCACATCGCCGACAACGCCCCACTGCTTCTTGCCTTGCACCGAAACCTGGATCGCACCCGGGAGACGGCGGCGGGAAATAACAGGATCGGCACCACCAAGCGGGGCATCGGTCCCGCGTACGAGGATAAGGTGGCAAGGCGCGCCATTCGCATCGGCGACCTGGACGAACCGGAGGTTCTGCCGGAAAAAGTCGACAAGCTCCTCTTCCATCACAACGCCCTTTTGCGGGGTTTTGGCATGCCCGAGATCGACCGCGACGGCCTCATTGCCGAACTGAGCGAGATTGCCCCCAAAATCCTTCCCTTCTCCGGCGCCGTTTGGAAAGTCATCGACGACGCCCGGCGCGCCGGCAACCGCATCCTTTTCGAAGGCGCCCAGGGCACCATGCTGGACATCGATCACGGCACCTATCCTTTCGTCACCTCGTCCAACGCGGTGGCCGGCCAGGCGGCGGTCGGCTGCGGCCAGGGACCGGGCGCTATCGATTACGTGCTGGGCATCACCAAGGCCTACACCACCCGCGTCGGCGGCGGTCCGTTTCCCACCGAACTGGCCGACGAAACCGGACGAACGATCGGCGAACGGGGCCGCGAGTTCGGCACCGTGACGGGACGACCCCGCCGTTGCGGCTGGTTCGACGCCGTGCTCGTCCGCCAAGCGGTGAAAATCAACGGCATTAACGGCATCGCCTTGACCAAGTCGGACATCCTTGACGGCATGCCCGAGCTGAAGGTCTGCACCGCATACGCCATCGGCGGCGAAACCATCGACTACTTGCCGGCCTCCAGCCTTCGCCAGACAAGCGTGGAGCCCGTTTACGAGGTCATGGAGGGATGGGCGGAAAGCACGCAAGGGGCGCGATCCTGGGCCGAGCTCCCGGCCTTGGCGGTGAAATATATCCGCCGCATCGAGGAGTTGATCGAGGCGCCGGTGGCGCTTCTGTCGACCAGTCCAGAGCGCGAGGATACAATCTTGGTGCATGATCCCTTTGCCGATTGAAGACCTCTCCAAAGCACCGGCATCGGCGCCGTCCGAAGGCATTTTCACGGTTGCGGGCGAGCTAAACTTTCATTGTTTTAAAAGGGCTTGGCGTCTAAGCTCTGGGAGTTCGAGACGGCCCGGGCCGGCCTTGCGTTAGGAAAGCGTTGTCATGGCGGAATCACCCTTTGAAATGGTCAACGGGGACGAGGCGCCCGCCCGCCAGAGGCCGGTCCTGCTGCACGATCAATATCTGATTTATCCCGATTCCCCTCTCGGCGATCTCGATTCCCTCTCGGCCAAGGCCTACGCGGCGGAAGACCGCCGCGATCTCGGCAGCAAACTGTTCGCGCTCATCTGCACGCCGGGCCTGCCGCCCCGTGAAAGGTGCATGTCCATCCTTCGCGGCGAAAAATTACCCGGACTTTTGCCTCTGGTCGACCGGGGCGCCGTTGACTGGCCGCCCTTGGGCCAGCATTGCATGGCGGTGATCTACGAACGCCCCCTGGGCGGCAGACTTGTCAGCCTCATCGCCTCCGGTGAAATCCAGGTCAATGAATACGACATTCAAAGCCGCATCATCGAGCCCTTGGCCCAGGCCTTGCTTTCCCTGGATACCCGCAATATCCGCCACCGGTCCATAAGGCCGAAAAACCTGTTCTTCATGGACGATGAAAAGGAGGAGTTGGTGCTGGGCGACTTCATGACGGCCCCGGCGGGTTTTGATCAACCCATTGTTTTCGAGACCATCGAAAGGGGCATGGCGTCTCCTGGAGGGCGCGGCGAAGGCGAAGCCAGCGAGGATCTCTATGCCTTGGGAGTGACCCTGGTTTTTCTCATCCAAGGGGCAAACCCCGTAAGCAACCTCAACGATGACGGACTGTTCAAGTCCAAAATCGAGCAGGGCTCTTACGCCACCCTCTGCGGCAAGACCAGGATACCAATGGCTTTGTTGGAACCGTTGCGCGGCATGTTGAGCGATGACCCGGAGGCACGCTGGGACCTGCACAAATTGGAACATTGGATCGACGGCAAGCGCCAGTCGCCGATTCAAAAAAAACCGGCCGTCAAATCCGATATACCCTTTTCCTTTGCCGGCGTCGAACATAACACCCCCCGTACATTGGCACGGTCTTTCACCTTGAGCCGGGCCGAGGCGGCGAAAACGATCAAGGAGGGGAACCTTGCAATGTGGTTGCGCCGCGGCATTGGCGATACCAACAAGGCCGATGCGGTGGAAACGACGGTCGAGGCCGCCAAGTCCCGCCAGAACAGCGCGCTGGCCAGCGACGAATTCATCGTCGCCAAGATCAGCATCATCCTCGACCCCGACGGCCCCATTCGGTACAAGGGATTGTCTTTCATGCCCGACGCCTACGGGCCGGCGCTGGCGGTGGAGTTGCTGCGTCGAAGCGACGTTCAGGTCGCCGCCGAGATCATCGCCCGTGAAATTCCGGCGATCTGGTTTGCCTACCAATCAGGCGGCAACGAATCCGCCAAACATGAAAAATCCTTTCGCCAACTGCACGGATTCCTCAAGATCCACGATCCGGGCTACGGGATCGAGAGGTGCTTGTACGAATTCAACCCGTCCCTTCCCTGCCAGAGCCCCCTCGTCATTCAGGACTACATCGTCAACATCGAAGATCTGCTGCCCGCCCTGGACAAAGCGGCGAACCGTGTCGACACCAAATTAAAGCCCCTGGACCGCCACCTCGTCGCCTTCATCGCCAGCCGTTTCGAGGAGGACATCTATTCGCACCTAAAGGCGCTTGCCTCACCCGAGGAGGAAACCAACCTCATCGGGATGTTGAACTTACTGGCATTGATGCAATGGCATCTGAAAACGGATTCTCTTTATGGGCTTTGCAGTTGGGTTGGCGGCCTCTTGGGGCCGGCCATCAACACCTATTTCAACCGCACCACGCGGCACGAAATCGAACAGGAAATTCCCAGCCTGGTCCGGCAGGGAAGTTTGACCGAGATTTTCAATCTCATTGAGAGTGCCGAAAAACGCAAACAAGACAAAGACGGCTACGCGGCCGCGACAGCCGAATTCGCCGCCGCCGAGGGGGAAATCAAGGCAGTCGAAGAGGGCCAACTTTCGCAGGCGGAATCGGCGATACAGTCGGGACAGCAGGCCGCGGCCATGACCTCCGTGATCATCGCCATGATCGTGATCTCCATCCTCTTGATCAATGAGATCTGGTAGCAACGGCGGGCCGGACCATGGCGAAAGCTGATCGAGCCAAGCAACAGCAACCCGCGCCCACCAGGTCGAAACAATCTTTCCTGGTCTGGGGTTCCATTATTTTCGGATTGCTGTTCTTGGTCGCGCTGCCGACAATGACGCTGCTCTTGATTGGCATGTTGCCCACCATTGTCGCCTATATCATCGACCGCACGCAGCAGAAACACACCGCGTTTTGCGTCGGCGGCATGAATTTCCTGGGCGTCTATTACCCCCTTATGCAGCTGTGGACAGGCGAGCACCCCATCATAGGGGTTGCCGATTTGATGCCCGATCTTGTTGATTTTCTGATGATATATGGCGCCGCCGGATTCGGTTGGTTGCTGTTCACGTCCATCCCGCCGGTGGTCGCCGCCTTTCTGACCGTGATGGCCCAGCGCCGGGTCGCTACTCTCCGCGCCACCCAAAGGCATCTCATCGAAGAGTGGGGCGATGATGTCGCCGCGAGTTCGGATGAAGAGCAAAGGCCGGCCTGACGAACGTCTCCGCTTCGGCAAAACAAAGGTTCAACGAGCAAGAATAACTCACCCTACAGCCCGTTTCAGGTTCTCGCCCAGCTTGTCGAGGAAAGCCCGCGTCGTCATCCACTTTTGCCGGCGCCCGATCAACAGCGCCAGATCCTTGGTCATCGACCCGGCTTCGACTGTGTCGATACAAACCTTCTCCAAAGTTTCCGCGAAATGAACCACGTCCCCGGTCCCGTCGAACCGGCCCCGGTAGCAAAGAGCCCGAGTCCAGGCAAAAATCGAGGCAATGGGGTTGGTCGAGGTCTCCTGTCCCTGCTGATGGAGGCGATAATGGCGGGTCACCGTGCCGTGCGCGGCTTCCGCCTCAACGGTCTTGCCGTCGGGGGTTAGCAGCACCGAGGTCATCAGGCCTAAAGAGCCGAAGCCCTGGGCGACGGTGTCCGATTGTACGTCGCCGTCGTAATTCTTACAGGCCCAGACGAAGCCGCCGCGCGCCTTCAGGCACTGCGCCACCATGTCGTCTATGAGGCGGTGCGTATAAATGATGCCGGCTTTCTCGAAGCGGCTCTGGTATTCCGCCTCGAAAACCTCCTGAAACAAGTCCTTGAAACGGCCGTCATAAGCCTTGAGGATGGTGTTCTTGGTCGAAAGGTACACCGGCCAGCCAAGGTCGAGACCGTAATTCAAGCAGGCCCTGGCGAAGTCGCGGATGGAATCATCGAGATTGTACATGGCCATGGCGACACCGCCCGAAGGAAAGTCGAAGACCTGCCTTTCGATGATCTCGCCACCGTCCGCTGGCTCGAACCTGATGGTCAGTTTGCCCTTGCCGGGAACCTGGAAATCGGTGGCCCGGTATTGGTCGCCGAAGGCGTGACGGCCGATGACGATGGGCTGGGTCCAGCCGGGCACCAGGCGCGGCACGTTGCCGCAGATGATGGGTTTGCGAAAAACGGTGCCGCCCAGGATGTTGCGGATGGTGCCGTTGGGCGAGCGCCACATTTCCTTGAGGTTGAATTCCTCGACTCGGTCCTCGTCGGGGGTGATGGTGGCGCATTTGACGCCGACACCGAACTCCTTGATCGCCTTCGCCGCCTCGATGGTGATCCGGTCGTCTGTTTTGTCGCGGGTTTCAATGCCAAGGTCGAAATACTTAAGGTCGATGTCGAGATAGGGCAAGACCAGTTGGTCCTTGATGAACGCCCAGATGATGCGCGCCATCTCGTCGCCGTCGAGCTCGACGATGGGATTGGCGACCTTGATTTTCGACATGGATAGTTCTCCAGCCACGGGTTGGGACGGTCCCCGTCCGCCGCCATGAGGCCGGCAAAGTAAGCACGGCGCCAGGAGTTGGCAAGATCGGGGCGTTTGCGCTCGCGGGACAGGGGGGACCCAGCCCTTCACAGATGGTCGGTCAGCACTACCTCCTTCGGCTCCGGCGCCGAGGCCAGCGCCTCGAAAACCTCGTCGACGCCGCCGACCATGGTAAACAGCTCGGCCACCGCCGGGTGTGCGAAATCGCCCGTAACGGCGGCATCGATCATCTCCGCCAACGGCCGCCAGTAACCGCCGACATCGACCACCACAACCGGCTTGGCATGCAGTTGGAGTTGTTTCCAAGTGACGGTCTCGATGGTTTCGTCGAGGGTGCCGAGACCGCCGGGGAGGACGACGAAACCGTCGGAAATCTCGAACATGCGACGTTTGCGGTCATGCATGGAGTCGACGACGATAAGCTCGGTGACGCCGGGGTCGCCGACCTCGTACTTCATCAGGAAGTCAGGGATGACGCCGGTCACCTCGCCGCCGCCATCGAGTACGGTCTTGGCCAACACCCCCATCAAGCCAATGGCGCCGCCGCCGTAGACAAGGCGGATACGGCGTTCGACCATCAGTTCGCCGAGTCGGCGCGCCGCTTCCTCGAAGCGCGGATCAGCGCCCTTTTTTGAGCCGCAAAAGACGGAAAGCGAGGTAATCTCGGTCATTCGACGTCTTTTCTAGGGATGAAGGGAGCCGAGAGCATATAGAAAATTCGCCGCCAAGGCGAAAGACCCGGTTCGCCTTGCTCCTTATATCCGCGCCCCGTTGACGCGGCGAACCTCGCGACCATAAGAAGTGGGGGTATGTATCGAATCGTTCGCGGACTCCTTTTCCACGGCTTCGCCGCCCTGATCGCCGGAATCATCGGTGTTGCCGCCATATTTCCCGTCGGCGCGGAAAAACCCGTCGACATCATCCGCGCGCGCCAGCAAATGCAGGAAATATGGCGCCAGCGGATTCAATCCTTTCTGGATCGAGGCGTGATCCCGCTGATCGACCTTCAGTCGAGCCTCAAGCGCGAGGATGGCGAGCGCTATCTGGACGATGCCTTGCGGGTGATGGACGAGGTGGGACTGGCGCTCATTGCCTTCGACGGCTACCAGGCCTCCAAGGACGGCAAGGGCTATCGTTGGGGCTACTATATTCACGAGATCGTCAACGCCCACCCCGACCGTATCGTCCTCGCCACCAACGGCGGCACCAACCCGAACTGGCTCGGGCAGAAAGGCGGCCAGCCGCGACATTTCGTCGATCGACTCGAAAAACAGGTGCGGGGCGGCGATTACCCGATCATCGGCGAGCTCGACTTCCGCCACTACATGTCGAACCGCCAATGCAAGAAGGGCAGGACCGACCGCGACAGCGACATCCCCTTGAACGGCGAAAACGGTTCCAGGGTCTTCCGTCTTGCCGAGGCCACCGGCGTTCCCATCGTCATCCACCTGGAGCCGGAGGACGCCCCCCTCGACGCTCTGCAAGAGATGCTTGCATCGTATCCTAAAGCGCCGGTCATCGTCGCCCATTTCGGGCAGATCCGTCACCCGGCGCGGCAAAAACGGTTCGGCCCGGACCTGGTGAGGCAGCTTCTCACAATAAATCCCAACCTCTATTACGATCTGTCGACGGGCGATCCCGGCCGCCAATACCATTGCAGCGGGGTGTTCGACACGGTCATCTGGGAGGACGGCTCCTTCGGACAAACCGACACCCTCAAGCCCGAATACAAGGCCATCCTGAGCGAATTCAGCGACCGTTTCGTGGTCGGCACCGATTATGGCGGCGGCCGCGGTCCGCTGCCGGCATTCCTGAAAAAAAAGGTGGCCAACATCCGCCTGATTCTCCGCGACCTTGCCGGCGAGGCGAAACACGACATCGGTTACCGCAACGCCTGGAAATTGCTGACCGGCAAGGATTGGGGGGCGGCCGGCCGCGGCGGGCGTTGAAAGCACGAGCATTATCCATTGCCCGGCCCGGACGGCAAATGTGGATAACCATGAAGCCGGCGTTGTTTTTCGTCGCCCTGTTGGCGGGCGCCGTGTTCATCGAACAGCCGGCCTTGGCCCAGTCTGGAAAGTACAGCGGCGTCATTTCCGACGGCCACGGTCATTTCAAAGGCCGCAACGCCAACCCAGACGGAACCATCGCGGCGATGGATCGCAACAATATCGACAAGGTGGTCATCTGGGTAAAACAGCAAGGCGGATGGAAAGACAAGGATACCCTGGCCTTCCACGCCAAATATCCCGACCGGGTGGTGTCCGGCGTCGCCTTTCAGCAAAAAGGCTGGAGCAAGCAGCGTTCGGAATTCTTGAGGGAAGTGCGCCAAAAAGCGGCCTCCGGAAAATTCAAATGGCTGGGAGAGGTGTCGGTCAGAGGCAAGATCGGCGGGAAATTGCATTCGCCGCCCGATAGTCCCCGGTTGCGCCAAGTTCTCGACATCGCCGCCGAAAGCGGTCTGCCGGTGACATTTCATCACAACCCTTACCGGCGCCATGCAAAGAGTTTCGAACGCACCGGCGAATATGAGACATTCATTGAAGCGACGCTGGCCTACGGCACCGATGCGACCATCGTCTGGGCCCACTGGTGCGGTCTTTCGAACCCGGAAGAGGCACGCATGTTGCTGAAACGGTTCGCCAATCTGCATTGCGATCTGGCTTGGCTGCATAATCCCCAGGACAGTGTTCCCAATTCCTTGATCGGTGACGAAAACCGGTTCCTCCCGGCCTGGAAGGCATTGATCGAGGAATTTCCGGACAGGTTCATCGTTGGGGTGGATTCCTCGGCGACGCCTTCTCACCTGATGGAATACGACAGCTGGGTGGACAAGATCCGCACGGCTTTGGGCGGGTTGCGGCCGAAAACCGCCCGCCTGGTGGCGACGGAAAATTTCCACCGTCTGATCGGGGCGAAATAATCATCTCCCGAAACTTTCGGGGCGGTCTTGGCGGCGGTTTTGTGGAAAAACCGCCGTGCCTTGGCAAGGACAAAAGGGTACAATAAGCCTTTGCAAGGCAGGAGAGTCCGCCGTGAATGGCTTCGTTGGCAAATTCGCAACCGGCGGTTTCGCCGCCGCCCTCCGCCAAGGTATCGGCCCCGGCGGCAACCACTATTTTCCCGTTTGCATGCCGATTTTCGGGGCCTGCGTAGGGATGATCGAAGGGCCTGTGGATGAGGGGGCGTTGCGCTGCTTGCCGGGTCGTATTAATGTTGTTTGCGGCGATTTAAGCCGCACAAGTGGAACTATCTTGCATCCTTAAGAGGACATCCTTAAGAGGACATCGTGACCCTACCATTGTTGATCGCCATCATCGGCGGTGGCGTCGTCGCCGCCGCCATCGGACTTAACTACTTGCCTGGGCAGGAGGAAGCCAGCGAGAAAACACTGGTAGTAGCGACGGCGAAACGAGCCGTGGCGGGAGAGAAGGCGAAACGAGCCGTGGCGGAAGCGGCGGCGAAAGCGGCGAAGGCGGCGGAACTGGCGGCGAAAGCGACTGAAAAGTCCCTTGCGCCCACCCCGTCTCCACTCTCCAAGGACCCCACGCCGCCAACTTTTGGCGTGGTCCGCGTCAATCCCCGGGGAGACACTGTCATTGCCGGGCATGCGCAACCCGGCAGCACCGTCGCCGTCCTCGACGAAGGCAAGACGATAGGCGAAGCCATCGCCGACGTGAGAGGCGAGTGGGTATTCGTTCCCGACAAGCCATTGCCCCCTGGAAACCGTCAACTCAGCCTGGAAATGCGTCTTAAGGGCAAGGGCCTGCCGCCGGTCCCATCCGAATCCATTGTCGTTCTGGCGGTACCGAAGGGAGCGCCGCAACCGTTGGCCCTTAAAGTCCCCCGCACCGGCGAAGGCGCCAGCACCATCATGCAAAAGCCAACCGTCGAGCCAAAGTCCTTGGTGAGCGGAGTTCCTTACAAATTTATCGTGAACGTTGTCGATTACGATGTTTTCGGAGCCCTGAGCATCACCGGCGGGTCGGCGCCGGAAGCCCTGATTCAGCTTTATCTGGATAACGCCTTCATCGGCCGCACCCTGGCCAACAACGGCGGGCTATGGAACCTGACACCCACCAGGCAGGTGGCCGCCGGCCTGTACACGCTCAGAGCCGATCACGTGGACATGGCAGGTAAGGTTCTTGCTCGGGTCGAGTTTCCATTCTTCCGCGCCGAGCCATTGAAAAACATGACGCCGGGCACTTTCGTTATCGTCCAACCGGGCAACAACCTGTGGCGGCTGGCGCGGCGCACTTACGGTTCGGGCTTCCGTTACTCGGTGATCTATGAAGCCAACAAAAACCAGATCAAGAATGCCGATCTGATCTATCCTGGCCAGGTATTCACTTTACCGGCCACCAATTAGTTCCAATGAGCTCCAGGGCAATGACGACTTGCGTGAGCGGGCCGCCAAAAGGACGTATTCCCGGAACCGGGCCCGCCCGGTTCGACAGCGGGGCCAAAGATGTCAAGGTCCCGGCAAATCGCATTTTTTCTGGCGTGTTTTTGTATCAACGTCCCTTAAATCCTTAATCTCTTCCGCTTTGGCCGGTAGAATGCCGCCGATAGGAAACGCCGCCCGAATAAAGGGTTCATGATTTGCTGAATACCGTCTTGGTGCCCATCAACCGCGCCGGCTGGCCGTTCATCGGCCTTTTCGCCGCCGCCTCGGCGGCCATGGCTTATGTCGCCCAGCCTTTAGGACTGATCGGCGCCGTTCTCACTCTTTGGTGTGCCTATTTCTTCCGCGATCCCGAGCGGGTGACGCCGACCCGCCGGGGGCTGATCGTCAGCCCCGCCGACGGGATTGTCCAGCTGGTCGACGCGGCGGTGCCGCCGCCGGAGTTGGAAATGGGGGATATATCCAGGCCCAGGGTGGCGATTTTCATGAACGTATTCAACGTTCACGTCAACCGCAGCCCCTGTGACGGCACCATCACCAAGTCGGTTTACATAACGGGCAAGTTCTTCAACGCCTCGCTGGACAAGGCCAGCGAATTCAACGAACGGCAATGCCTGCGCATGGCCATGCGTGATCAAGAAGGCGATATCGCCTTCATCCAGATCGCCGGTCTGATCGCCCGGCGCATTCTTTGTCATGTCGCGGAAGGTCAGGCTTTACGGGCCGGCGAGCGCTTCGGCTTGATCCGTTTCGGCAGCCGTGTCGATGTCTATTTGCCGGAAGGCGCGACCCCCTTGGTGGCAAAGGGTCAAATCTCGGTCGCCGGCGAGACCGTTATCGCCGATCTCCGTTCCCAGGAATCGACCGGCGGCGGAGAGATCCGCTGATGCAGAGAGGGCGCCCCAAATGGCTGCACTTCAACCGGATGATCCCCAACATCCTGACCTTGACCGCCATCTGCGCCGGCATGACGGCCATCCGTTTCGCCTTTCTCGACCGCTGGGAACACGCCATCCTGGCCCTTTTGGTCGCCGCCATCCTCGACGCCCTCGACGGGCGCATCGCCCGCGTCCTCAAAGGATCCAGCAAGTTCGGAGCGGAGCTCGATTCGTTGTCCGATTTCATCTGCTTCGGGGTGGCGCCGGCATTCGTGCTTTATCTTTGGGCAATGGTGGGCGCGGGCCGTTTCGGCTGGATGCTGGCGCTTTTGTTCAGCGTCTGTTGTGCCCTCAGGCTGGCCCGTTTCAACACCATGATGGAAGATGTCGACCAGCCGGCCTGGACCCGCAATTTTTTCTCCGGCGTGCCGTCGCCGGCGGCCGCCGGACTGGTCGTGTTGCCGATGATTCTGTCTTTTCAGATCGGCGACGGCTATTTCAGGTCGCCGGCCACGGTTTCGGTTTTCATGGTGACGGTGGCGGTGCTGATGGTCAGTCCTATCCCGACGTTTTCCTTCAAGAGAATCAAGGTTCCCCACAAGCTGGTGTTGCCGACCATGCTGATCGTCGGATTGCTCACGGCCGCCCTGATCAGCGCCCCCTGGATAACTCTGGCGGCGATCCTCTTTTGTTACATCGCCACCATCCCGCTTAGCATCCGCAAGTACCGGAAACATAAAGCCGATGACAAGGCGAAGGAAACCCCGGCGGAATGAGTTCTCTTATCCGGTTTCTCCGAAGTCCTCGGATTTCAGGAGAAGCGAAACGTGAAGGCGCCGCGCCGAATCGTCTGGCGGCAGCCCGACAAGACATTCAAGAAATGACGAACCTCCGTCACCACCGGTCTGGCCGCAGCCGATGAACGACCCACATCGAGGCAAAGAACAGGACCACCGCCGAGGCTTGGTGGCTGGCGGCAAGGTGCAGCGGAACCACAAGCACCAGGGTGGAAATTCCCAGGCCGACCTGGATCGCCGCCGCCAGGCCCAAAACATTGATGGCCAGGCGTGTACGGGGCGCCAGTCGTTTCCGGAGGGCGCCGATCCAAAACACCCCGACCGCCAGCAACACCGTTTCGGCCAGCGACCGGTGAACAAACTGCACCGTGGCGATATCCTCGAAAAAGCTGCGCCAAAGCGGATGCAAGGAAAAAAGGCCATCGGGAATCAGCTGGCCATCCATCAGGGGAAAGGTATTGTAGGCAAAGCCGGCGTCGAGACCGGCGACGAACCCGCCCGAGAGGGCGGTGACGGCGATCAGGCCCATCAAGGCGATCGCCGCGCCCCATAAATAGTCCGGCTGCTGGATCCGTTCCGGGTCGGGTTCCGGCTTCAACAGCCCCAACGCCAACCATGTCATGTAGCCGAGGATGGCCAGCGCCAATCCCAGATGCGCGGTCAGGCGATACTGGCTGACGTCGGGATGCTTGATAAGTCCGCTTTTCACCATGTACCAGCCCAGTCCGCCCTGCGCCGCGCCGAGAACGAAAGCCAGCAAAAGCTTTACCGCCAGCCGCCGGCTCAGCCAGCCGCGGAAGAGAAAAAAGAGGCCGGGAAGCAAAAAAACGGTGCCGATCAAGCGTCCCCATAGACGGTGCATATACTCCAGCCAGAAAATGCCCTTGAACCCGGACAGGGTCATGCCTGGGTTGAATTCCGCGTATTCGGGAAATTGCCGGTACTGGCCGAAAGCGGCTTGCCATTCCGTTTCGTTCAGCGGCGGCAGCCAGCCGGTCAATGGTTTCCATTCGACCATGGACAGCCCCGAGTGGGTCAAGCGGGTTACTCCCCCCAGGACGACCATGGCGAAGACCATGCCAATGACGGCGAAAAGCCACATGGCGATTACCCTGTCGTGCCGGCGGCGGATCGGATCAGTTATGCTCACTTTGTCTCCCTTTGTCAGTTCGTCCCCGAGCCGTCGGCAAACGCGCCCCGCCGGAGCAAGTGGTTTTCAGCGCCATCATCCACCAAGGCGGCGCGGTTGTGAAGAGCGTAGCCATGGCCGTGGTGCTGGTCGCGTTGGCGGTAAAAGTGCTACCCATCCCGCCCGTCAGCCTCGCCGGCGCCGACATCGGCCTCCACTTCCGCCGGCCCGGCGAGACGGTGGATTTAAACGGGAAAACATCAAGGAATGCAAAAACCGCCGAAGCAATATAGAACTGGAATCAATCATACCTACCTTTTCCATGCCGGGATAACGGAACGGCCATGATCGAGGAACACCCTTTCGGCCAGTATCCTCGCATCGCCGGCAAGGGACCGGGAACACCGCGCCCCTTGACCGAAGAGGAAACAATGGCGGCCACCCGCATGATCCTCGCCATCGAACAAGCCGAAACCTCGGCCCGCCGGATGTGGGACGGGTGGGCCGGGGAACGTTTGGCGGCTTGAACCATGTCCCATCTTCTGATCTCGGCGGCCCGCAAGTCATCGGGCAAAACCACGGTTTCCACGGGTATCGTCAGGGCGCTCGTCCAGCGCGGCCACGTCGTTCAGCCTTTCAAGAAAGGCCCGGATTACATCGACCCCATGTGGCTGACCGCCGCCGCCTCGCCCAACCGCTCCGAACCGGCGGTGGCGGGCGCCGCCGATTTCCCGCGCCGCCGGGCGTGCCGCAACCTCGATTACCACACCATGACCCAACAAGAGATCGTCGCCACGTTCTCGCGCCATTCCGACGGCGCCGATTTTTCCCTCGTCGAAGGCAACAAGGGGCTTTACGACGGTCTCGATCTGGCCGGCGGCGACTCCAGCGCGGCGCTTGCCGGCTTGCTCGGCGCGCCGGTGGTGCTGGTCATTGACGCTGGCGGCATGACCCGTGGCGTCGCCCCCTTGATTCTGGGCTACCAAGCCTTCGAGCCGATAGCTGAAATCGCCGGCGTAATTCTCAACAAGATCGGCGGCGGCCGCCACGAAGCCAAACTCCGCGCCGCCCTCGAACATTACACCGACGTGCCGGTCCTGGGCGCCGTCCACCGCGAGCCGCGACTGGAAATCCAGGAAAGGCACTTGGGGCTCATTCCAAGCAACGAAGCCGCCGATGCCGAAACCAGGATCGCCGCCATCGCCGCGGCCATTTCCGGGCAGGTGGACCTGCACCGTCTGTTGGAGGTAGCGGCGCCGTCTCTGGCCGCGCCGCCACTGCCGCGCCCGGCACCGGCAACGCCCGACGTCAGGATCGGCGTCGCCCGGGATCGGGCCTTCGGCTTTTACTATCCCGACGACCTGGAAGCCCTTGCGGCGGCGCGGGCGGAATTGGTGCCCATCGACTTGTTGAGCGATTCCCGGCTTGCCGAGATCGACGGTCTCATCATCGGCGGCGGATTTCCGGAAACCCATATGGCGGAGCTGGAAGCCAACGCCGTCCTGCGCCGGCAAATCCGCGGCGCTATCGAGGCCGGCCTGCCGACTTACGCTGAATGCGGTGGTCTGATGTATCTTGCCCGTTCTCTTTCCTGGCGAGGAGTCGTTCGCGAGATGGCCGGCGTCATCGCCGCCGACGCGCTCATGCACGAAAAACCGCAAGGGCGCGGCTACGTGCGGCTCAGGGAAACCGGCCGCTGCCCATGGCCGCCGCTGGACGACAGCGGCCGGCGGCAAGAGTTGCCGGCCCACGAATTCCATTATTCCAGCCTGGAAAACCTCGGCTTCGAGCCGGTTTTCGCATACGAAGTCCTGCGCGGATCCGGCATCGACGGACGCCACGACGGGCTTGTGATCAACAACCTGTTGGCCAGCTTTGCCCATATGCGCGATGTCGGCGGCAACCACTGGACCCGGCGTTTCGTCGATTTCGTCCGCGCTTGCAAGGACAAGAGCGCCGTTACAATGGGTCTTTATTAACGCAGGTTGGTATAAGGTCAGATTTCCCGGCCGAGCGCTCGGGCCAGCAGCATGTAAACCTTGCCCATGTCCGAGGACAGGAAGGTGGTGCTTAACACCTCCAGGTGATCCCGTTTCTTCGCCTCTTTCAAGAAGCTGTCGAACTGGGAGAGGTAACGGTCTACATATTCCCTGAACTCCCCATCCGCCTGGTATTTTTGCTGGATCGCGGCAAGCCTGGATTTCTCCTTGAAACCTAGCATCTTGCGGACAAATATTCCCTTTTCGCCCTTGTTGAAACGGCGCCAATCGTCCTCGCTGATATGGGTTTCCAGCAGCCGGGCCATGTCGACCGCGAGCGACTGCAAGCGTTCCGTGATGAATGTGGCGCGGCGCAGGAAGTCGGCGACGCCGACTTGCTCCGTCCGCTCTTTCAGTTCATTCACAAGCGTCGCGGCTTCGCCCGAAACCTCCTTCATCGCTTGGGTTCGGCTGTCGATGGTCTCGGCCGCCTCCAGGGCCTGTCTGGTCATCTCATCCGAGGCATTGCTCAAGGTTTTGTCCCAAACCTCCATCTTGATCAGGGTTTCGCTTGTCACCTTGCCGATCTCGCCGGCCCGCAGGCTCAGCGTCTCACTCAAGGACATGACGCCCTCTTCCGTTTCTCCGTAGGAGATCATCAATTCCCGCATACCCTGGTGGAGGACATTGCGGGCGCCTTCCAACTTGTCGGCGATCTGGCTTGACATGATGAACGCTTGCTGGGAACGCCGATGCATGATTTTCCCCACCTTGTTCAGCTTGCTGACGCTGTGGTCGGTTTTTCGAACGGCTTCTTCCGAATTCTGGGCCATCAACTTGTCGACACGGCCAAGTTGAGCGGCCGCTTCCTCCGAGGCGGCGGTCAATTCCCGGGAGCGAAGATGCAGAACGTCGGACGCGCCATCCATATCGACCGTCGCCTGACGCGACAGGCTCGTCAATTCCCGCGCCCGTTCCCGCAAACCCTGTCCGACATCATTGAGATGAGAGAAGGTGCGCTCGGAAAGAGCGTTCAGTTGGTTCGAACTCTCGGTGAGGGAATCGCCGACGGAAGCCACCTGATTCGTTACCCGCCCGGCATCGGCGGCCAGGTCCTGGGATTGGCGGTGCAGGGCGCTCGTTACAAGGCCAAACAACTTCACCGCCCGATCCACCGACGCGGTGACTTGCTGGGAGCGTTCCTGGATGCCATCGCCCACCTTGCCAAGCATGGCTGTCGCCTCGTTGGAAGCGAACGACATTCCCGCCGCTTGTTGATAGAGGATGTCGCCAAAAGCCCTGAGATGGCCCGATGCCTCGCCGTAAACGTCGGTCAGATCCTGGGAGCGTTGCCGCAGCAGGCCGCCGACATCCTCGAACCCCTTGCCGGCAGATTCCAGGGAAGCGTTGATATCGTTGCTATGTTGGCGCAACGAACCGGTAATCCCTTCCAACCGCGCCGCCGCCCGTTCCGTGGCGGTGGCCGCGTCCCGCATATGCTCGTGCATGGTTTCGCCAACCGCCCCGATATGGGTGGAAGCGGAATCGGCGGCCTCGCCCAACCCCCGGACACCTTCTTGCAGGGAACCGGCGGCTTCCTGAAACCGGCCGATCGTCAGGTTCGAGGCATTGCTCATTTCCTCGGATTGCACGCGCAGGGATTCGCCGGCCACCGTCAGCCGGCCGAGGGTATCGTCGCCGATCCGGCCCAGTTCGGCCAAGTGTTGGAGTAGATCTTCGCTGGCGCTCTCCATGCGTTCGGCCGTATGGCTGGTGGAACCCGTTAAGTCCTCGGCCTGGCGTTGCATGGCTTCGGTGACCAGGGCAATCAGCTTGGAAGCGCGGTCCGAGGCGCTCGCCACCTCGCGCGAGCGTTCCCAGAGGGCGGTTCCCACCATGCCGACATCGCCGACGGCCCGGCCGGAAACGGTGGAAAGGTCGTCCGAACGCTGTTGCAAGTTCCCGGCCACCGCCTGAACCCTGGCCGAGGCGTCGTCGGCGGACGCTATCACCTCCTGCAAAACTCGTTGCATCTCCTCGCCGACATTTTGCAGCCGCGCCTCGGCTTTGTCCGAGGAGCCATCCAGGTCTTGAGAGTGTTTTTGCAATTGCGTGACAGCGTTGGTCATCAATTCCGTCGCCCGGCCCGAGATGTGAGTCAGTTTTTCCGCCTGTTGCCCCAACAGCGCGGCAACGCCGTCCATCTGGCTGGTCGCCTGATCCGAGGCGACGGTTATTTCTCCGGACCGGTCCTGAACCGCCATGCTCAAGTCCCGCAACTTGTCCATTGCCGTTTCCGAAATGCCGGTGATGCCATGCAATTGTTCGTTAAAGGATTCGACGAGCTGGCCCGCCCGCCCGGAAGTCGCGTCGATCTCGATCGCGCCGCGGCGCAACGCTTGCATCGCCGAGGTGATGCCGGCGGCGCCTTTGTGCGAGGCCGTAACAACCTCTTCCGAACTTTGTTCCAAAGCCACGGTAAGAGAGCCAACATGATTGCTTGTCTGATCGGCGACGGTGGCCAGTTCCGCGCACCGCTGCCGCAAGGAATCGCTGACGCCGTCGAAACGCAATAGGCACTGGTTCGACAATTCGGCCAAATCGTTGGCCCGGCGTTGGATATTCCCGCTGACCTTTCCGACCTTGACCAGCGTATGATCGGAAATCTCCGACAGGTCGGAGGAACGGTCTTTCAACGCTTCGCCAACGCGGTCCGCCCTGTCCAGAATCTTGTCCGATTCGACCGAGAGCTCTTGGGAGATTTGTTGGAGGTTTTCACCAAGGGTCCTGGTCTTGGCTGTTGTGCGTTCGGAAACTTCACTCAGTTCGCCGGCTTGCTTGCGGAAAGCCTCGCTGCTGGCCTTGAGGTGCAGCGAAACATGCTCGGACGTGGAAATCAATTCACGGGCCTGGCCCTTCAATTCGTCGCCGATTCCCCGAACCTGTTCGCCAACCTTGTCGGCGGTCCCCGACAGCAATTGCGCCTGCCGGCCCAGATTGACTTCGATCTCGGACGTTTGGGCCGTTAACAGTTTGCCGATATCGGCAAGGTCCTCGGTTTGCCGGCGAAGGTTTTCGCGGATCAGATCGGTTTGCGTGGCCGCGCCGTCCGACCGCCGGGTGAGATCCTGAGAGTGCGTGTGCAACAGTTCGGCGCCAGTCCGGACCTGTTCGGCGGCGGCGTCGGAGGTTTGCAATAGCTCTTCCGTGCGCGCAAACAGGACCTTGGCCGTTTCATCCGCATAGGCCAGGGTTTGAGCTGAAACCTCGTCCAGTTCCCTGGTCCTCTTGTGGAAAGAATCGGCGGATTCCTGGGTGCGGGCGGCGATTTGTTCCGATGTCTCGGTCAATTCATGGTTGCGCTGCCGCAGGACTTGGCAAAAGTCTTCGGCGCGGGTCGAAGCTCGGTCCGCCGATGTCGTCAATTCGTGGGATTGGCGATATAGCACCTCGCCGACTTGGCGGGCCCGTTCCGTAGCCTTCTCCGTCGCCGTCCGCAGGTCTTCCGTCTGTTGCCCGAGCACCTCGGCGATGGACTGGGCCCGCAAATCCGCGTTTTCGGAAACCTGAGATAGCACTACCGTGCGGCGCCGAATCATTTCATCGACGGCTTCCGCCTTCGAGGCCGCTTCCTCCGAGGCCTTGGTCAAGTCCTGAGCTTGGCGGCGCAAGGATTCGGTGATTTCCCGCATCCGCGCCTGGGCGCCGCCGGACGGATAGGCCAGCTTTCTCAAATGCCACCGCAGGGCCTCGCTTTCATGGCTCAGCCGCCGCCCCCGCTCGAAAAACGCGATCACCATCCACAGCAAAGCCAGCGGCGTCAGAACGCCCACCACCATGCCCGCTATTTCATAGGGCAAAAGGGAAAATAAATCGCTCCAAATGAGCTGACGGTCGATGTAATAAGCGCAAGCGATCAGCCAGGAAAGGCTGGTCACGGCCCCGGCGGTGCTCGGCAACCGATATTTTAAGTAAAACGGCGGCGTCCAATCATCGAGGATGGCGCCGGGATCGGGGGAAAGGCCAGGATCGGAGGAAAGATAAGTGGCGGCATTCGCCACCCCGTTCGCCGGATCGACCTTTTGTGTCTCGGCGGCCGGACCCTCGCCGGTCCGCTGCTCGCGGGCGGCGGCGTCTTTGTCGTAGACAACCTGGATGGGCCGCCCGGTATCATCTTTTTGCGTTGGACGCTTGTCGGTCATGGGCGCTTTCCCGCTTGCTTTTCAAAAGCCGTCCCAGGATGGTGCTTGCATCATACATCATCTATATCTTGTCGGCAAATGCTGATCCATAACCAAATATAGATTATTGTGGATATGTTGTAGCCGTAAATCTGTTCCCTCACCCCGCTATAAGATGGATACCCACCTTCATCCCGACGGCCTCGGCATAGCGTTCCAGGGTCTTCAGTGAAGGTTTGTGGCCGCTTTCAAGGCGAGCCACCGTCGGCTGGCTGGTCCCCATGCGCTGGGCCACCTGTTCCTGGGTCAGCCCGGCCTTGACGCGGGCCTCGATAAGTTCCCTTGCCAGTTGGTACTCAGGCTCCAGGGCCTCGTATTCCTTCCTGTACTTCGGGTCCTTCCGCCACTTCTTCCGAAGCTCTGAAAATGGAATGGTCATGAGTCCAACTCCTTCAATCTGGACAAGGCCATTTGGATGGCGGCCTTGGGTGTCTTCCCGTGTCTTCTTGCGGAACGCATGAAGGATGACGATCCGGCGGCCCTTCACGGTTATATAAATCGCCCGGGCCATCCCTTCCCGGCCCTTCACGCGCATCTCCCAAAGCTTGTCTCGGAGAGGCTTGACGTAGAGCTCGCGGACCTGATGCAAACCGAGTTCTTCGATCAAATGGACGATGTGATCCAGTTTGGCCCGCATATCCCGCGGAAGCGCATCAAGCACCTCCATGACGGCCTGATTAAGAATCTCGACACGCCACCGCATGGTCGTGATATACCATTATTAGTATAAACAATCAAGCCGTGCTTCTCCCTAGATCTTGGGGTTAGGGGTAAGAGTAACGTAAACTGTCACCGTATTTTAAACTGTAAACTGTCACCGTATTTTAAACTGTCACCGTATTTGGAGATAACCAAGCAGGCCGCGATTCGCCTGCATTGTTTGCAAGCAACAGGTTTAGCGTTCAGAATGTTCAGCTACCGTCCCTTAAGGGTTTGATGATTGCCGTCGAGGCAGGAGGTGGGAATGCAACTGAAATCTGTTCATGTTCAGAACTTTCGTTCCGTTGAGGACTCTGGGAAGTTTTCTGTAGAGAGCTCGACCTGCCTCGTAGGGAAAAACGAAGCAGGGAAAACAGCAGTTCTCCAAGCTATTGCAGGGCTCAACCCCCATCCTGCTACTCCGTTCGCATATGAGGTAGAGCGGGATTATCCCAAGCGTTTTTTGGCCCGATACCGCGAGCGCCATCCTGATCGTGATGCCGTAATCGCGACTACTGAATGGGAACTTACTTCAGAGACAAAATTGGAGGTCGAAGCAGAATTCGGACCCGAATCCCTAACGGGCGATATTGTAACCGTTTTGCGGATATATAACTCTTCACATTCACAGTGGTTGCTGCCGATAAATGAGGAGCGGGTGCTCTCCTTCCTAATATCAAACTGGCCTGCCCCCATTAAGTGGTCCAGCGTCTATGAGAGAGTTCGGCGCGGTTTCATGCCCTGCTGTGCAGGCTGGAGCGTAGCGTAAGCCTGGACAGCAGGGCGGGGCAAGATG
>DUZD01000005.1 GCA_013349695.1 Rhodospirillaceae bacterium | reverse complement strand
CTTTTCCCGCGCGAGATCGCTGGTTGCCAGACGCAAGGCACGCAACGGCACGAGCCGCAACGGGAAAAACACCATCACACCCAAAACAAACCCCACTACCAACACAATACCGGTGTTGATCAGAAGCGGACGGTAGGACCGATGGAGTTCCAATATTCCGACCGTTGTCCCGAAATCAAGAATGGGAAAGACTTGGCTGATGACCGGCGGGTTTTGCGGAGTCAGGTGTTGAGCCACGACCTGCCCCCGGTGGTCGCGGATCACTGAGGAGATGCCGCCCAGATGGCGAGCCTCCTTTTCAAGCAGGAATTCCAGGCGTGTCTTTTCGAAGTGCCAAGTCCGTGGATTGAGGCCGATGAACATGCTGACATGATCGGCTTGGTTGACGCCCATAGCCGTGAGGAGGCCCTGCTCACGTTGGTAGCCGCTGATGAAAAACAGGGACGGGAACGTGACCACGAGGACACAGGAGATCATGCCCGCGATCCACGCTACGACGTTGGCAATCCGTCCGTCCCGTTTCGCCAGCTTCATGGCATGGGCGGCCCGTATCCAGCACTGGAAAGGATCTCCCACCCTCTCTCGGATGTCAGGAAAGCGATGAACCGACGTGTCGCCTCGCTCGGCTTGGGACCCGTGACCACGTAGAGGGGCTTGGCGAAGGGGTAGGCGCCCTTCCGCATCGTCTCGACGCTGGGCACGATGCCGTCGATGGCCAAGGGCTTCAACGGTCGGTTCTCGGAAATGATTAGGGCCAGGGAGGATGACCCCATGGCGCCGGGCACACGGGCGATCATTTCCGCCGCGTCTTGATCCGTGGCCGGAAAATCGATTCCCTTCATGGCCACGGCCACGGTCATAGCCCCTGCCATGTCCGGCGACATCTTCCTGAGAGAAGCCGTGTCCGAGTCTTTGGACGGTCGTAGGATCAGTCGGAGACGGCTGCCGTCGGGCCAAGTAGTGATCTTTCCGGTGTATATTTCGGCAAGTTCCTTCAGCGAGAACCCAGTCGCTCCCGTGTTCGCCTTGGCCGTGGCGATAATGAACGGGGTGGTAGCGATTTTCTCCGCCGTCAGTCCCTCTGCTTGCTCTTTGTCCTTCAGTGGCCGCGCGCTCAAGCTGATATCGAGAAATCCCCCAATCACGCCTTTGATGCTGCCGCCGCTCCCCATGGCGGGCTCGATCACCTCGATCTCGATGCCGGGGGCGGTCTCAAGGAACGCCGCGGACACAATCTTGATGGGGCCGATGCTGGAACCGGTGCCGCTGACCTTGAGGCTATCGGCTTGCGCCGCGGTGGAAGACAGAAAGGCCACGATTACCACCAAGGAAAGTCTGGCGACGCTCGCAAGCCGTGATCTGTATGTATTCGATGTCACCATTTCCTTCTCCTAATCCACTATACACCAGTTTTCGCCTTCGTATCCATCAACGGCCAACAGATATCCAACGTTTTCCCCTTGGTGACTTTGCTGGACACCGTATTGCCCTCCGTGGCGGGGCACATTGCGGTCGCTCATTAATAAGCGGGGGCTCGTAGAGTACGTACGAGATAGGGTCGAAAGCTATGGGGTCATGTGAAGCTATGGGGTCAAGTCTTGAATGTTGAATTTCCGTCCACCGCCCTCTATGCTTCCCCCATGGCACGGCCCTTGCGTTCAAATATCCCGGCGCCGTCTATCATCTGACGGCTCGCGGCAAAAATTCAACATTCAAGACTTGACCCCGTGACACCACAATTTATGGAAACGGCAAAATCTACTGTTTGTTGGTGCTCGGCCATGCCAACAACTTTTCCAGTTCGAACTCAAGTCCCGGCGATTCCGGCGCGGAATAGAATCCGGCCTGTACCGTGAGCGCTTGCGACAGGCGCTCAAGATATTCGCTGGCCGGAATTTCGACGGCTCCGAACCGTTTCAGGTGCTCGGTGACGAATTGGACGTCGAGAAGAACAAAACCGCCGTATTTCAACCGCGCCACCAAGTCAACCAAAGCCACTTTCGAGGCGTCGGTGACGTGGGAGAACATGCTCTCGCCGCAAAAGACGCCGGCCAGCGAAACCCCGTAAAGGCCGCCGACAAGGCGATCCTCCCGCCAGCATTCGACGGAATGGGCGAAGCCCAACTTGTGAAGCTCCGTATAAGCGCCGATGATTTCATCGTTGATCCAGGTCTCCCGCCGGTTCTTGGCCGACTCGCGGCAAGCCCCGATGACATCGCCGAAAGCGGTGTCGCAACGCAGGTCGAAGGGCTTGCCACGAAAGGTTTTCCTGAGAGACCGCGAAACATGGAAACGATCCAGGGGAAGGATGCCGCGGGCTTCCGGTTCGACCCAGAAAATATTCGGATCATCGCGGCTTTCCGACATCGGAAAGATGCCGGTGGCGTAAGCCCGCAACAGCAGTTCCGCCGTCAGTTGACGGGATTGCGGTGGCGGACGCGGCTTAGTCATCCGAGCTTACGAACTCTTCCAGCCAATGAGTGTCATAATCGCCGTTGATGATGGCCGGGTCCGCCAGCAGCCGGCGGTGCAGGGGAATGGTGGTTTCCAGGCCATCGATGACGTATTCGTCCAGGGCCCGGCGAAGACGCATCAAGCATTCGTTGCGGTTGGCGCCGTGGACGATCAACTTGGCGATCATGCTGTCATAATGGGGGGGAACGTTGTAGCCCGAATAGATCGCCGAATCGACGCGAACGCCGAGCCCGCCAGGAGCATGATAGTCGCCGACCCGTCCCGGCGAAGGAATGAAAGTCACGGGATTTTCGGCGTTGATGCGGCATTCGATGGCATGGCCGGATAGGCGGATGTCCTCTTGCCCGTAACCCAAGGGCGCGCCGGCGGCGATACGCACCATCTCGCGGACCAGGTCGAGGCCGCAGATCATCTCGGTCACCGGGTGTTCGACTTGCAGCCGCGTGTTCATCTCGATGAAGTAAAAGGCGCCGTCCTCGTAAAGGAACTCGACGGTGCCGACGCTGCGGTAAGCGATCTTTTCCATCGCCGCGACAACGATGCCACCGATCTCGTGGCGTTGATCGTCGTTCAGCGCCGGTGACGGGGCTTCCTCCAGCAGCTTCTGATGGCGACGCTGCAAGGAGCAGTCCCTCTCGCCCAAGTGGACGACGCCGCCGTAGAAGTCGGCAAGAACCTGGACCTCCACATGACGGGCCCGGCCAAGGTATTTTTCGATATATACCTTATTGTCGCCGAAAGCGGTCAGGGCCTCGCTTTTGGCCGTTTGCACGGCTTCGGGCAACTCGTCCGGCGTTGCCACCAACTTCATGCCACGGCCGCCGCCGCCGGCGGAGGCCTTGACCAGGACCGGATAGCCGATCTCTTCGGCGGCATCGAGAGCGGACTTTTCGTCTTTCACCGTTCCACCGGAGTCCGGAACCACCGGAATGCCGTTTTCACGGGCGACCTTCTTGGCGGTGATCTTGTCGCCCATCATGCGGATATGTTCCGGCGACGGCCCGATGAAGGCGAAACCATGTTCCTCGGCCATGGCGGCGAAGTCGGCGTTTTCGCTCAAGAAACCGTATCCTGGGTGGATGGCGTCGGCGTTGGAAATGGTCGCCGCCGACAAAATCGCCGGGACGCAAAGATAACTGTCTTGCGCCGGTGGCGGCCCAACGCAGATCGTCTCGTCGGCGAGACGGACATGCATGGCGTCAACGTCGGAAGTCGAGTGGATCGCCACCGTACGGATGCCCATCTCGCGGCAAGCTCGAAGAATCCTAACAGCGATTTCCCCACGGTTGGCGATCAGGACCTTTTCGAACATCGGCTAAGGTCTTACTCGATGATCATCAGGGGTTCGCCGAATTCCACCGGCGTTCCGTTGCCGACCAGGATGCGGGTCACCTTGCCGCCCTTTGGCGCCTTGATGGAATTGAACACCTTCATGGCTTCGATCAGCAGCAAGGTGTCGCCCTCGCCGACCTCGTCTCCGACCTTGACGAAGGGCGGAGAGTCCGGGTCCGACGTAATATAGACCACGCCGACCATCGGCGAAACCACGACTCCCGGATGATCGATAGCGGCTTCGGCGACGGATTTCCATTCGGAAACCGGTTGAGCGTCGCCGGCGGTGATGGGTTTGGCGGCCGCCGCCTCCGGCTTGGCGGCGGTGGTTTTGGCGACACGCAAATGCCAGTCCTTGCCGCCGCATTCGATTTCGGTCAGGCCGGTCTCGTCCAAGAGGTCGGCCAACTTGCGGACCAAGCCGGCGTCGATATCGGTATTCGGAGATTTGGCCATCTTCCCTCTATCAACCCTGTTGCTCGATTCCGAGCATCCGCGCCGCCGCTTCCAAGGCCAATTCGTAACTCAATCCGCCGAAGCCGCAAATCATCCCCCGCGCCGCTTTTGAAACATACGATTCATGACGGAAACTCTCGCGTTGGAAGATATTGGACAAATGCACTTCGATGACCGGCGCCTGGCAGGCCAAAAGGGCGTCGAGAAGGGCCACCGAAGTATGGGTGTAGGCTCCGGCGTTGACTATCAAGGCGGCGTGGTTGCCCCGCGACTGCTGTATCCAGTCGATCATTTCACCTTCCGAGTTGCTCTGGCGGAATTCGACGGAAAGGCCAAGGGGGGCGGCGCGCTGGACGCAGGCGGCTTCGATATCAGCCAGGGTTTGGCCGCCGTAAACCTCCGGCTCGCGCCTGCCCAGCATATTGAGGTTGGGTCCGTTGAGGACTAGAACGGAAAGGGTCATCGGTTTTGGAAGCATCTCTAGGTTGACGGCAGCGGTTTATACCATGCGCCCGGCCTCGTGTAACATAGACTTTGCGGAAACCGCCGAGGCGCTGGGATCAAGGCGGACCGCTCGGTCCCCCCTGGCGATTTCCGCCATGACCGCTCCTCGGCCAATCTGGACTTTCCGGGGCGGCTGGCCGATTGGGGGAGTGATGTTCATCCTCGACCAGCCGGCGGTTAAGGACAAGACGGGTTGTAACGGCGATGAGCCTGAATTTTGCGATAGGGACGGATAGAGGCGGGGGTAACTTCCAAGGAACCGCCAGGGGAGGACAATGGTCATTTGCCGGCGGCCGTCCCATCCGCCGAGGTTCCCGTAACCAAGTCGCCAAGACCTTGATCGGCCAACATGCCGCGAATGGCCTGGGCAAAGGCGTCGAGGAAAATTTCAAGGTGGCCATTGCTTTCAATCGAATCGTGCCTGGCGTATCCCCGAGTGGTCAACTTGTGGACCGCTTGACGGTTTGAGCGGCTGTATACCCACCACTCGACTTCCATGAAAGCCTCGCCTTTGCTTTGGCCATAGTCGCCGTAAACCGCCCACGGAAAACATATGTTGGCTTTCATCTTTTTCACCATTCCGGCGAAAAACAGCTCGGCTTTCCATGTCATGGGGTCCTTGAAAAGCAAATTCGGGTGATTGACCAATTCAAAACCGGCGGCCTGAAGCTCGTCCCGGAAAACCTTTGTTAACTCACGGCTAGTCAGCATTATCCGGCCACGCCGGAAACGAAGTTCGCCCGTCGGCAGGCAAAAAGGGCCGGTCTCTTCGGCCCCGACTTTTTCCCCACGCTCAATTTTCAAGACGATCTTACGAAAGTGGATGGGTTTGGCCTCGCCCCGGGCTTTGATTTCCAGCGGAGGCCTATCCGCGGCTTTCGGGACGATGGTCGGCGCCGCGCAACCAACGATGAGCAAGCCACCGAGGATCGAGACCGCCATGGACAACGGACACTTAAGCAATCCCTCCTCCGTTCAAGGCCCGTTGAGGATAATCGTTAATGGCGGGAATACAAAATCCGGTCCGAAGGCGGGGCCATGGTGGTCGACGACCGCTCGGCCGCCCGCATGATCCGCGCCCTCGGGGACTTGGCGCGGCGCGGCGCGGAAGGTTCCGCAAAAAGGCTCAAGATGGCGGCGGTCATGGTATGCGGGTGATGTTCACCCACCGGATTCTGTGTTCCGGATCCTGTGATAAAGAGCGCTCACCGTGACCGAGAAGCAAATTTAAGGCCCTGGTGGCGGCATGGGCGGAGATGTACGTGCAAAACGCCTCGCTTCCAGCCCGTCGCCGGCTTAGCAAGCCACCGCTCGGGCCGGAAACCATTTACACCTTCACAGCCAGCCAGAAAAGCCTCGGCCGGAGCCGTGGCCAAGGTGTCCTGGGCGGTCACTGCCTGGGGGCTTCTTGCGCTTTGATGAATTGCCGAAGCAGTTCAAAGATTTCCGTGCCCTCGTTCTCGCTCCGCCGCAGGAGTTTTTTTACCGTCCCGACAGACAGCGGCCCCGACTTCGTTTCTTCTTCTTCTTTCTCGGTCATTATCACCCCATCGTTATCTTTTACGCGGAAGGGGGGGACGCCGGGGAAATCGCCCTGAAAGGCTCCTTCGGGGAATATTTCGTTCATCGTCTTTCCCTCTTCGAGCATTTTCATTACGTAGGTGAGCCTGCTGGGATGTCCGTTAGCAACATCGTGCATAAAACTAAACAAAGCCATGCCGATTTCTCCCTCGGCATCCAGCTTGGAGAGCCCTCGGCCACACATCGCCTCGAAGGCCCGACCGAGGCGTGGATCCGCGCGGACTATAAGCTCTATGTTTTGCACAGGCTTGGTTTTCCTACTAACTTCTTCGCTACCTCTCATTTCACTTCCTTTCAGCGGGGCGGTGCGCCTCCAACCTGAATCTACCATATTGCATCGGTAATTAAAGTGGCTCCTCGGTGGAGTCGAGTGGAATTCACCTGGATTTGCGGAGCCCGCGATTCCGCCACTTTCCGCCATTCATTTCTTGCCGGAGGGGTTGCCCCAATCCCAGGGGAACTCAAGCAAGAAATGAATGGCCGATCATAACGCCGCCCGCGGCGGACAAACCGGTGGAATTCCACTTACAACGTCGAGGAACCGATTTTCTCCGTTCCGCCAGGAGCGTTTTTACGCCTTCGCTCTTATATGAGGTATGAGGAGAATTTTGGGCTATATTTCAGGCATGTTTGAAACGACATCGGAAACGGATGCCTCTCGTTCGCCGCTGACCGGGCCGGGCGATCCGCCCGTCATCGAGCCCGTCAACCCGGAAGGCGGCAAGCCGCTGTTGATCATCTGCGACCACGCCAGCCCCGCCATGCCGGCCGCCCTCGGCAACCTGGGCCTGGACGAAAGCGCCTTGGAGACGCATATCACTTACGACATCGGCGCCGCCGAGGTCGTCAGGATGCTGGCCGAGCGCCTCGATGCGCCGGCCCTCATGGCCGGCTATTCACGCCTCTTGATCGACTGCAACCGCCAGCCCGGCGATCCCTATTCTATTCCCAAGGTCAGCGACGGCGTCACCATCCCCGGCAATCTGGGCCTCGGCGAGGAAGAAAGCGAAGCCAGGGCGCAATCCTTTTTCTGGCCCTATCATCACGCCATCACCAGCATGCTCGCCCATTTGTGGCGCCAGGGGCCGGCGCCGGCGCTGTTTTCCATTCATAGCTTCACGCCCACCTTGGGCGGCGAGGACCGGTTCTGGGACATCGGCGTCCTATGGAACCGGGATCCGCGCCTGGCGCAACCTCTGTTGGCGAAGCTCAGGGCCCGGGACGACCTTCTGGTCGGCGACAACGAGCCCTACTCGGGACGCCAGATCGCCTATACCATCGACCTGCACGGCGGCGCCGGCGGCCTCCCCAACTGCGCCGTGGAGATCCGCCAGGACCACTTGGAAAGCCCGCAAGGGACGGCCCGCTGGGCCGCCATCCTGGGCGACGCCTTCGAGGACATCCTCGGCATCGACGACCTCAACCGGGTGGAGCATTATTGACAATGCCCTTTTCCGAACCCTCCTTTTACATCGGCATCGAGGAGGAATACCACCTCGTCGACCGCTCGACCCGGGCCCTGGTCAGCGACCCACCCGCGGCCATGCTCGAGAAATGCAAAAAACGCACCAAGGGCCTGGTCCGGCCGGAGTTCCTCAAATCCCAGATCGAGATAGGCACCCGTCCCTGCGAGACCCTGCGGGCGGCCGGCGAAGACCTAGCCTGGCTGCGCAAAACCGTCGCCGAAGTGGCCGGCGAATACGGTTTCGCCCCGATCGCCGCCTCGACCCATCCCTTTTCCGAATGGCGGCAGCAGAAATATACCGACAGGGAACGCTACCATGTCCTCGCCCGCAACATGCAGGCGGTGGCCCGGCGGCTGTCGGTCTGCGGCATGCACGTGCATGTCGGCATCGATGACAATCAGCTACGCATCGACCTGATGAACCAGGTCAGCTATTTCCTGCCGCACCTCTTGGCGCTCAGCACTTCGTCGCCCTTCTGGTGCGGCGAGGACACCGGCCTGAAGTCGTACCGGCTCAGCATTTTCAACGAACTGCCACGCACGGGGCTGCCGGAACGGTTTGAATCCTTTGGCGAATACCAGCGCCACGTGGCAATTCTGACCAGGGCCGGGGTGATCAAGGACGCCACCATGCTGTGGTGGGACGTGCGGCTCTCCGCCCGCTTCCCGACCATCGAGATGCGCATCACCGACGTCTGCCCGCTGCTTGACGACGCCGTCGCCATCGCCGCCCTCTTTCTTTGCATCGTCCGCATGCTCTACCGGCTCAGGCGCGGCAACCAGCGCTGGCGCGTCTACGCCCCCATGCTGATTAATGAAAACCGCTGGCGGGCGCAGCGTTACGGTTTCGATGAAGGGTTGATGGACTTCGGCAAGGGCAAGTTGGTTTCTTGCGCGGATCTTCTGGAAGAGTTGCTGGAGCTGGTCGGCGAGGACGCGCAAGCCCTGGACTGCGTCAAGGAGGTCGGGCATTGCCGCAAAATCATCAAGCGCGGCAGCGGGGCGCATCGCCAGCTCGCCGTTTTCACCCAGGCCATCATCGGCGGCGCCGGCCACAAGGATGCCCTCGACGCCGTCGTCGACTGGCTGATCGCCGAAACGGTGCGCGGGCTTTAGAGCATTCCAAGACCGAAATGCGCCGCCGCGGCCGAACGAGCACCCCCCGATAACAGAACCGACAAGGAGACACGACAATGGATGTCAAGGCCGCCGTCGCCTTCGAAGCCGGAAAACCGCTGAGCATTGAAACCGTCCAACTCGACGGCCCCAAGGAAGGGGAGGTGTTGGTGGAAATCAAGGCCACCGGCATCTGTCATACCGACGCCTTCACCCTTTCGGGCGAAGATCCGGAGGGGCTTTTCCCGGCCATTCTCGGCCATGAAGGCGCTGGCGTGGTGGTCGACGTCGGCGCCAAGGTCACGTCGTTGAAGAAGGGCGATCACGTCATCCCCCTTTATGCTCCGGAATGCCGCCAGTGCGATTTTTGCACCTCGGGCAAGACCAATCTCTGCCAAGCCATCCGCGAAACGCAAGGACAGGGCGTGATGCCCGACGGCAGCAGCCGGTTCTCCCTCGGCGGCAAACGAATTTTCCACTACATGGGCACCTCGACGTTCGCCAACTATACGGTCTTGCCGGAAATCGCGGCGGCGAAGATCCGCGCCGACGCGCCCTTCGAAAAGGTCTGTTACATCGGCTGCGGCGTCACCACCGGCATCGGCGCGGTGATCAACACGGCTAGCGTCGAGGCCGGCGCCAATGTCGCCGTCTTCGGCCTCGGCGGCATCGGCCTCAACGTCATCCAAGGGGCGCGCATGGTCGGTGCCGACATCATCGTCGGCGTCGATATCAACCCCGGCAAACGGGCCTTGGCCGAGAAGCTCGGGATGACCCATTTCATCAATCCCCAGGACGTCGACGACATCGTCGCGGCCATCGTCGAGGTCACCCGGGGCGGCGCCGATTACAGCTTCGAATGCATCGGCAACGTCAATACCATGCGCCAAGCCCTGGAATGCTGCCACAAGGGCTGGGGCGAAAGCATCATCATTGGCGTCGCCGGCGGCGGCCAGGAAATCAGCACCCGGCCCTTGCAACTGTTGACCGGCCGGGTCTGGCGCGGCACCGCTTTCGGCGGCGCCAAGGGACGCACCGACGTGCCCAGGATCGTCGACTGGTACATGGATGGAAAGATCAACATCGATGATCTGATCACCCATGTCATGCCGGTCGAGGACATCAACAAGGCCTTCGAGCTGATGCACGAAGGCGAATCGATCCGTAGCGTCGTCACCTTTTGAGAGCCCGTTTAATCAGCAACGTCCATGGCCACCGCTCGGCGGCCTTGGACCGCGCTATGCGTTTCTCCTTGTTTAAACCGCCGCAAGCCAAGACCGAACCGAGGCCGGTCCTCTTCCGGCTCTCCGGGCTGACCCACGGCGAGGAAAACTTCACCGTCAAGGCGGGCGCGCAAAGGTTGGCCGCCCGCCTTGACCTCATCGTCGCCGCCCTCGACAGCAGCCCCCGCGGGGTCGATCTCGCCGGCGAAAGCGAATGCCCGCTTTGGGTGAAGAGCGGACATACGAGCGTTCTAGCGGCACCGTAGAATTCCGCCCGCTCCTGATGTTATGATTGCCCTCGACCCTCTCGATCAAGAGGCGATGCCTCTGCAAGTGCCGCGTCAGTCCCGGAGGACCGAGCGATGAGCGATTTCAACGATCTCATTACGCTTGTGGTTGATTCTATCCCCTCGGGTAACGTTCCTTTCTCGATTTTCCTGTTGCTCTTGGCCGCTCTGAGCTTCGTGTTGGTCCGTTTTCCCCTGGTCTGGATTATTTACAAAATGCTGGGCCGGGTATGGAGCGAGTGGGACGATATATTGAAGCGATGGGGTGTGTTCAGGCAGTTCGCCTACCTTGCTCCGGGATTGGTTTTTTATTTCGGCGCCGCCCGTTATCCCGCGATCACCGAAGTCGCCAGACAGATCATCCTGGCCTATATCATCCTCAACTTGGTCATCATCCTGGACCGGATGCTGTCGGCCGGTCTAGAAATCTACCGGCTGTACCCGTTCTCCGAGACGCACCCGATAAAACCTTATGTCCAGCTTGCCAATCTGTTGCTCTTCATCATGGGCGCGGTGGGCATGATCTCGGTTCTTCTCGGCAAATCGCCTTGGGGGCTGCTCGGCGGCATCGGCGCGGCGAGCGCGATCCTTATTCTGATTTTCCGCGACACCCTCGTTTCGCTGGTCGCTAGCATCCAAATGGCCGCCAATGACCTTGTCCGCCGCGGCGACTGGATCGAACTGCCGGAATACGGCGCCGACGGCGAAGTCATCGACATCTCTCTGCACACTGTCAAGGTGCAGAACTGGGACAAAACCATCATCACCGTCCCCACTAACAAGTTGGTCGAAGGCTCTTTTCAGAACTGGCGCGGCATGACCGAGGCCGGCGGGCGGCGTATCAAGCGCAGCCTGCTCATCGACCAAGCGAGCATCCGATTTTGCGATGGTGAAATGATCGACCGGCTCCGTCGGATCGACAGTCTGGGGCCCTATTTCGACGGCAAGCTGAAAGATCTCGAGAGTGCCAACGCGGGTGGCGTTTCCAACGTCGAGGAATTGAACCCGCTCAACCGCCGTACGCTTACCAACCTCGGCACCTTCCGCGCCTACGCTACCGTCTATCTGGAAGAAAACGCGAAATTGCGCAACGACATGACCTTCATGGTCCGTCAGCGGCCGCCTTCGCCGGACGGTTTGCCGCTCGAAATTTACGTTTTCACCCGCGATACCGCCTGGGTGAATTTCGAGGACATCCAGGCCGACATTTTCGACCACTTGCTGGCCGCTGTGTCTTTTTTCGACCTTCGATTGTTCCAGAATCCCACCGGTCACGATCTTCAGTCGCTAAACGAAAAATCGTTCGCCAAAAATTTGTAAACATCGGAAATTCCATAGGCCTTTTAATTTTGGCGCATCCGGGAATTCCGGGAAAAGCATCCGTTATACTGGGATGGCTTTTGGTCTCTGTAGGTCGGCTCGGAAGAATGGCCGCTTTTGGTCTCTCAAAAGAATAATTGTTTAATTCGGTGACAGCATACTAATTTCCACCTTTCCGCTTGATTGCAAATGGCAAGGCTTGGAAATTAGTATGCTGTCACCGAATTAAAAAGGTGGAAATTAGTATGCTGTCACCGAATTAAATTACTTTCTTGAGAGGCTGAACAAGGCCACTTTCCCGAGCCGGCCTACCATCGACAAGCCACTGTCCGAGACGGCTGTCAAGGGCGGCCGTTGGCCGTCGCAAAGCGACGCGCAGCGCCCTTTACCGCCGTCTCGGACAGTGGCATGCTTAATAAAGGACGGACGCTGTTCCCGGAATTCCTGGATGAACACGAAATATCCTCACCGGACAGTGAAACGAGCCGCCTTGCCGCCGGGATAGCGGAAATTTCCCATTTCGGTTTTCCGGCGGTTGAAGAATTCGATTTTGGCGCCGTCGAGGTCGATAGGCCCCCACAGGGTCAGCTCCCGCCATCTTTTTGAATAGCGGTAATTTCCTCCGGTGTAACGTTCTTCCCCCGTCTCGTCAAACCAGTGGGCCGGCTCCACGAAAAGCTCATGCCCCTTCAACCTCCCCCGCCAGAGCTTGCCGGTGGATGGGTCGTACATCCATAGCCCACCGAAATTATAACCGTGCAGCCAACGCTCCCAGGCCCGCGCCGGATATTTCTTTATGACCAGGGGGGCTCCTTCTTTTTCAGCAAGGGACTCGGCGGTTTCCAGCAGTCCCTTGGGCAGGAAGGGAACCCAAATGACCGAAATGCCGGCGGCCAAATAGCCCTCGGTTCGTGTTTCGATGTCTTCGACGGATATCGTGTTGTGCTGTAGTTCGATGGCGACCCGCCGTCCGTTCGGCGAACATACCATCACGTCGGCCCTTCGGTCGCCCAGCAGGCTTTCCACCTCGTGCTCCACGGCGACTTTAAGGCCTCTTCTTTCAAAGGCGTCCCGAAACCGTGATTTCGCGGTCAGATGGGCGAAGGTTTCTCCCTTCGGCCAGAAACACGAAACCGGTGGCTTGTGGGAGAAATGATGAACACGTATCCGCCCCTTCTTGAGGATCACATCCTTTCGGCAGTTGGGGCACCGGTAAAGAGGACCTTTTTCGGCTCGGGCGGCTTCGATCCGACCGTCGTCCCGTAAAGCAACAAGCATGGTTTCAAGTTACCCGAAACCGTCGGCCTTGAAAGCGGCTATCGGAAAAACCCTCTATTGGCGGCCGGCGGGGCGGCGGCGATTCAGCCGAGGCGTTTTTCCAATTCCGCGACTTCCTTGGCGCGGCGGCGATAGCCGGTGTCGGCGACGATGGCCTTGGCCTTGGCGAAGCACTCGCGGGCGGCGGCGATGCCGCCTTCGGCTAAGTGGAGGCGGGTGTATTCCAGATGCGCGTCGGCCTCGAAAAGGCGCATGCCGCCACGGGTGGCGATGGTCAGCGCCTCGTCCAGGTCGCGGCGCGCCTTGCCCCCGTCGCCCACGCACCGCCACAGTTCCGCCCGGGCGAGCAGGCCGCGGGGCAATTCGTCCCGTTCTCCCGCCCGGCGCAGGCCCTCCACGGCCTCGTCGAGGCGCCGTTCGGCCTCCTCAAGGCCATCCGGCCCCCGAGCCGCCGCCCCGGCCAGCGCCGCCCGCCCCAAGGTCAGGGAGTCAAGAGCGATGTCGAGATGGCCTAAGTGCTGATGGGCGACTTCGATTGTCTTTCCGGCCCGCTGCCGCACCTCCTTGTGCTCCCCCCGCCCCAGCAACAGGTCGCAGTACCGGAAGCCCTGAACGGAATAGAGAAAGGGACATTCCCGGTACCTTTCCTTCTGCATGGCCTCGGCCTTCCGGAACAGGGCCACCGCCTCCCTGGCCTCGCCTGCCTGGTGCAGGGCGTCGGCCAGGGTGGTCCGGACATACATCCTCATGAAAGTGTCGCCGCTACTGTCGGCCAGGTCGACGGATTGCCGGGCCGCCTCGACGGCCTCGGCGACGGCGCCCCGGGCTAAGTGCAACTCGCTCAGGTTTCCGGCGTCCTGGGCGGCGTTTTCCCAGTCCTCTTGCGCTATTTCCATGTCCAGGCCCGCCCGCTGGGACTGCGCGGCCTCGGCGAGCCGTCCCAAGGCCCTGAGGTGGAACCCCACCGCGTTGAGGACGAAGCCCTTGTCGTCCTCGGCGAGGGCGTCCACGGGTCGGGTCCAGGGCTCGGCGAAGAAGCCGGAGAGGGCGGCAAGCTCGGAGCCGAAGAGACCGAGTTTTTTGGTGCTGAAGAACTCATCTCCCCTTTTAATCCGCCGCCAGTACACCTCGTCCATGGCCTCTTGGTGGCGGCCGGCGGCGCAGCCGTGGGCGACGGCGGCGAACAGCGGCGCCATCGCCTCGGCGGTCTCGGGGAGCTCATCGGCGGTTTTCGCGAGGTGTTCGTAGAGGCAATCGTGCCCGGCCCTCCAGGCCTCGGGGGTCTCGTCGCGCAGCTTGTCCCCGAAGTACTCGCGGACCAGCGGATGGGCGTCCAGCGCGGCCTTGTCCGCCGGGTCCTCACCGGCCAGCAGGCGGGCCTCGCGGAGGTGCTTGAGTGCCCGTTTCCAGTCCTTTCCGGCGAGGCCGGCCAGCGGCTCCGTCAAACCGGCGATGGCGGCGCCCTTCAGCACCTCCACCAGTTCGCCGCCGGCGGGGCGGCCGAACAGGCCGGCGATGCGTAGCAGGGCCAGGTCCACCTCGCTCAGATGGCCCTCGTAGGACCTCATCACCCGCCGGGCGTGGCCGCCTTTCTCCTCGTCCTCGTCGAGGATATGCACCTCGCCCCGGCGGCGGACATCGCCATCGCGGACCGTGCTCAAAAAAGTTCCCAGCAGGTTGAGCGCCAGGCCGTGGCCGCCGAACTCGCGCGAGGCCGCGCGAAGCTCCTCCTCCGGTCCCTCGACGCCGAGATTGCCGAGAACTTGCGCGCCGGCCTCCTCGGACAGGTTCTCCAGCTCCACCACCGGGGCGGTGGTCTTGGCGAAGTGGGCGATGTCCTGTACGCGTTCGCGGCTGGTGACGACACAGAGGCCCGGATTGGAAGCGGCCAGCCCTTCGAGCAGCATCTTCAGCCCCGGGTCCTTGAGCGCCCCTTCCGTCAGGCCCTTGCCCGGCGGGTGCTGCAACGGCTCCAGGCCATCGAGGACCAGCAGCATCCGCCGTCGGCGCGCCAGATCGGCCAGCCGCCGCCCCTTGTCGAATGGCGAGCCTTCGGCGGGGTCGGGATCGCCGAACCACTTCAGCGCCTCGGCGATGAATATCTCCGCCGTCGCCTGCTGGTTGCTTGTTCCCTGGCTGTAAAACGACCAGTCGAAGACCCGTTCCGCCCCCCGGTAGTCCTCCGCCGCCATGCCGGCCAGCCAGTGTTTCACCAGCGCCGTCTTGCCGACGCCGCCAAAAGCGGCGAGGCTGATGACGTGCGTCCCCGGGTCCTCCCAGGCGGCGTCGAGCCGCGCCAACTCGCCGTCGCGCCCGAACAGCTCCGCCCCCTCGGTGTGGGGCAGGCGGCCGGTGGATATTTCGAGGGCGTATTTGACTTCCGGCTTCGGTTTCTTTTCGACGGCGGGTTTGACTTCCGGCTTCGGTTTCTTTTCGACGGCGGCTTTGGGTTGTTCCTGGACGACTGTAACCTTATTGGCTTGGATAATTGTTTGGTCACGGCCGGCAACATGGCCACCAACCTCGCCACCGGTGTCGATTTTGACGGTCCCGTCGCCGGTGATCTTGTCGCCGCCGACCTTGTCGCCCATGACGAAGTCGCCGTTTTTGCCTTTTTGTGGCTTGTTCCGAAAAAACTTGTAATAAATGCCGGCCACGACGCCGATGATCGCGACGGCAAGGCCAAGTATTGCTGTCGTCTCCATCCACCTTCCCCTTTCAGACGCCCCCCAAAACCAGCGCTAAGCCATCAAGCCGTCATTCATACCATAACTCGCACATCCCGGTAACGGGGCGGCGGCGGTTGCGGTTTTAGTATTAGGCATATAATATGCTATATATGCCGTTTTCTCCAGGAGGCTCCGCCATGGCGGCCCTGACCAAGCGCGTCATCGTCCCCTTCGCCGAGGACGACCTGAAACTCATCGAGGACTTCCGCTTCGCCAACCGCATCGGCACCCGCGCCGCCGCCATCCGCAAGCTCATCCGGCTGGGGAGGGAGGCCGGGCGGCCGGAACTGGCGGCTGTGCTGGGGAAGCTCCGCGAACAGCGCCAAAGGCTGCGGGAAATGGGCATAGTCCATGCCGCGGTGTTCGGCTCGGTGGCGCGCGGCGAGGCCGAACCGGACAGCGATATCGACATCCTGATCGAGTTCGACCCGGAATTCAGGCTCGACCTTTTCACCTATGCCGGCATTCGCGAGGACATAGCCGCGATGATCCCGGGCGCCGACGTGGTGGGAAAACGCTTCCTGCGCCAAGAGATGAAGGACGAGGTCCTGGAAGAAGCCATCCGTGCCTTCTGATAGCCCGGCCGCGAAACACCTCGATCATATCCTCGAAAACATCAACCTTATCGATGGCTTCGTCGAAGGGGCGGACCAAGCCGCTTTTCTGGCCGACAGGAAGACCCGCCACGCGGTCCTATACGGGTTGCTCGTCATCTCGGAGGCGTCACGCCGGCTGCCGGAGGAGTTAAAGGACCGCCACCCGGATATCGGCTGGCAAGCCATGGCGGCGGCCGGAAACGTTTACCGACACGAATACCATGGCCTCGACGGGGCCACCGTATGGATAACCGTGACCGACAGGCTGCCGGCCCTGAAACGGGCCGTGGAGGCGGAACTCGCGGGACCGCCGTCGAATCCCTCCAACCATGAAAAGCTCTAATATCTCCGCAACTCCCCCTGAATATGCCTGGAAATATAACAATATGCTTTACTCATCCCTCCAGACCTTGCCACAACTATAGCAAATTGCTATATATGCATTGATGCCGGCCGTCACCTACCGCAAGACGCCGCTGAAATTCCTCCGGCGCATGCAGCCGAAGACGGCGCGGGCCATCCGCGACAAGGTGGCGGAAACCGCCGAGGCTCCAAGCGGCCAGACGCATGGCGCCGTCAAGCTGGCGGGCAGGCCCGGTTACCGGGTCCGCGTCGGAGACTGGCGGGTGATCTTCGAGATGGACGGGGAAACCCTCGATGTGCTCGACATCGACACCCGGGGCGGCGCCTACAAGACCCGGAAGAGGAAACGGCCATGACCAGACACCAGAACGCAACGCCCGGCGAAACCTCCGTGCAGATCGTCCTCGACCGCCTGGGCCGGCCCGAATACGCCTTGCTGCCGGTCGAGCAATTCAGCGCCCTGGTGCTGCTCGCCCGCAAGGGAGCGGGCGAGGCATTGCCGGAAAATGCTCCCAAGGGCGAGATCATCGGCTTCGACGCCATGCTCGACCAAGCGCTCGAATTCCTCGATCGGCTTCCCCTGCCGGAACGAGACGAGATGACCGAGGAGGCCGCCGCCATCGCCGCTTACGATGCCGCCAAGGAGCGCGGCGAGGAATCCTTCCCCGCCGAATTGGCCTGTCGGCTGCTCGACGGCGATAACCCCATCAAGGTCTACCGCCAATACCGGGGGCTGACGCAGAAGGGCCTGGCCGGGAAGGCCGGGACCAAGGCCGCCTACATATCGCAGATCGAGACCGGCCGCCGAGTCGGCTCGACGAAGACCCTGCGCCGCGTCGCCAAGGCGCTTGCTGTCGATCTGGACGACATCGTCTGACCTCCCGGACGGCAGATTCATTGGCGGAGGACTCACGCCGACCTGTACTAATATCTCCGCAACCGCGACAGCAAGGCGGCATTGTCCCATTTGGGCTGGCGGTCCTCCAGCATGATGTCATGGTGGCCAACGCTCTTGTCTCCGTCGGGCGCCGACGAAACGGAAATCTGCAGCCACCGGGGCACCACCTCGTTGTTGATGTCGTCGCGGATGGCGACGGCGACCCCTTCCAAGTTGTTCCAGCTCATGGCGCCAAGCGCCTTCAAGTATTCGTCAAGGGAGGAAGGGACGAGAATCAATTTGTCGGGAACATAGCGGAGAACCACCTTGGCGTTATCGGCGCCGAGCAGGTCCGGGATGGAGCTGCCGAGAGTGACCACGTAATCCCGGCGGCTGTCGGGATTGGACCCGGTGACAAAAAGATCGCGTCTGGCCAATACATCCATATAAACACGCTCTAGGCGATCAGGCCGGGATGGTCTTCATCGCCATCGCCGGGCGAAACCTCGACGAAGTTGGGGGGCTTGGCCTGAAAAGCAATACCGCCCACGATGCCGGTGACTTCGTTGGCCTCCTGGAAGATCAGACGAATGTTGTCGCGCACCTCGGAAGGCAGGGCGTCGGCGGTGCGGACGATGAGATCGAGGTTCTTGCGATGGTCGCGGACCATGCCGTCAAGCTGCAAACGCCCCAAACGGCTCAGGTTCAGATCGATGACGAAACGGATACCTCCCTGGCCTTTGTCCTGGTCCCGGTCCTCGCCGCCGTGGCGGCGCGTGAACAGGCGGATCTGTTCAATATCGGCGCCGTTGTAAAGCGGTATGGGAATGACCCGCCAGTCCGTCTTCGCCGGTTCCTCGCCGCCACGCCCGAGCTTCCTGAAATCGTCCCTGAGCCGGCCCAGCAGGTTGGGCCTGTCGCGTTGAAGCGACCGCTCGACCCCCTCCCCCAGCCAACCGCGCATGTCGCCTCCGCGCAAGGCGGCGAGAAAAAAAAGAATGTTTGCCGCAAGTTGGGAATCCAGACGGGGAATGACGGCATGAATCAAATGTTGAGCGGCGGCGGGATTGGTCTCCTGGAGGACGTCCAGGGTTTCGCTTAAGCTCGGCCATTGCCGGGAAAGCATCGAATCCGAGCGCCAGGCAAGCGAATTTGCGGCGGCGGGAGTCTTCGGCGGAACCGGCTGTCCCGTCACCTCGAATGTCACCCTGCTGCCCGCCGGCAAAGGGCCGCGGGTGGCGAGCGCCAACGTTCCGCCCGCGGTCAGGACGATGGGATGGCCCGAGGCGGTGGCGCCGGTGACGGTGCCGGTCAAGCTCTGGCCCGCCGCCAGGACGGCCGATCCCCCCGGCGGCGGCGCGGCGGCGCCGACAGCGGTTTGCGAGGCCGGTTGCAGGGCAACGATCCTGACGTTGACCCGAGTGCCGGAGGGCAAAACCACGGCGCCGCCCCGAGCCTGCTGGGACCCTGTGTTTTGGGCCGCGGCGCCCTTTGAACCAGCCCTTGCCTCCGCCCCCGCCGGCGGCGATCCATGGGCCGATACCCGGCCGCCGAGGAAGCCGCCGCCGGCAACCTTTCCCGCCAAGGCTTTCAAGGTAGCCTTGAGGCCGCTTCGCTGGCTCTGTTTGCCGCCGCCGGAAGCCGCCGCCGGGGCAACTTGATCGCTCTTGCCGCCGGCCAGGGGGCCGGCCGCCGTGGCGCCGGCAATTCCGGAAGCCGGGCGCAAAAAGGTAGCGGCAACCGTGGTTCCGACGGTCAGGTTGACAGGGAACACGCCACCGCTTCCCGGCCCCGGTACGGCGGTGGATGCCGCCGTTCCCTTGGCGGCGGCGGCGGCAGGGAAGATCCCGGCCCGTGACTGCAAGGCCAAATGCGGCGGTTTGCCGTCGATGGTCGAAATCTGCAACTGAACCCGCGGCGCCAAGCCGAGCAACTGCAACACCAACGCGCCGCCCTTGGGCAAAAGGACGTTGGCGTTGACGGTTAGAACGCCATGGGAGGTTTGCAGCTGGAACTGTCCCTGGCCGTTGTCGGCGACAACCCTGCCTTCAAGCATGGAGCCCAGGCTGACCAGGACGAGGGATGAAGGCGGGTTGACAACGGTCATCGTCGGCGGCGGCGGCGGCATTGGCGGCGGCGGCGTTGACGGTGGGGGTGGAACAACGGTGGTCATGGCTGTTCGGGGGCTGTTGCATTATGCCTTAATTTTTCCGGCGATGGTTTCCACGTCGGTGGCGGCCTCGCAATTGGGATAACGGGTCAGGATCGACGCCTGAGCGCGGATGGCGTCGAGCACTTTGTCGTCGCGGCGGATAATGCCCAGCAACGGCGGCGATATTTTGAGGAATCCTTCACAGGCTTTAAGCAAGGTGTTGTACGTCCGCTCGCCCTCGCGGATGGAATTGGCCATGTTGACAATGATGCGGATATCGGCGCCGGGACATTCCATATGGGTAATCTTGATGAAGGCATAGGCATCGGTAAGGGATGTCGGCTCGTTGGTGGCGAGCACCAGGCAAGTGCCGACCTTGTGGGTCAGCTGGCGGACCGTACGCTCGACGCCGGCGCTCAAATCCAGGATCACTTTATCGTAGCCTGACGCCATCAGGGTCAGATCGTCGCCGAGGATTTGCAGGCGGCTGGCGGGGAGATCCGCGAGCCCCCCCGATCCCGAGCGCCCGGCGATGATGTCGAAACCTCCATCTTCAAAGGACGTGACCGACTGATTGAGGGTCAGTTGACCGGCGATGACATTGCCCAGGTCGTGTTTGGGCATCAATCCCAACTGGATGTCCAGGTTGGCCAAACCCAGATCGCCGTCGAACAGCAAAACGCGCAGGGAACTCTTCGCCAGCGCGTGGGCCAGGCTGATGGCCAGCCAAGTCTTGCCAACGCCGCCTTTGCCGGAGGCGACGGCGATCATGTTCCTTCCCTTGGTCCGGGCGGATGGGCGCCGAGCGGGCGCCGGCGACGGGGTCATGATGCCGCCTGGTGACGGCTGTTCTTGGCCCGAGCCATCGGCGGCGCGAAATAAGACTTGAGGCGCATGACGGACAATACCGGCTAAAGAGCTAGACCTGTCCCACGGTCTTGATGCGAACCTTGGGGTGAACTTCGTTTTGCGACATCACCATGGTCATTGGGCGGAAGCGCTCAACGATGGAGCGCACATAGGGGCGGATCGCCGGACTGGACAACAGCACGGGACTTTCCCCCATCATGGCTTGGCGTTCGAAAGTGCCGCGAAGGGTTGAGATGAACTCCTGCAAGCGGCTTGGCGGCATCGACAGCTGCTTGTCGTCGCCCTTGCCAATAAGGGATTCGGCGAAAGCCTGTTCCCATTCGGGCGACAAGGCAATCAGTGGAATGTAGCCGGCCTCGGAGGTGTTCATGTCGCTGATCTGGCGGGCCAGGCGGGTGCGAACGTGCTCGGTGATCATGAGGACGTTGCGGGTATGGCCACAGGCTTCCGAAATGCCCTCCAGGATGGTCGGCAGGTCGCGGACGGAAATCCGTTCCGCCAACAGGTTCTGCAATATCCGCTGGACTCCGCCCAAGGATATGAGCGTCGGGATCATGTCGCCGATCAGTTTTTGTTGGTCCTTGTCCAGTTCGTCGAGGAGCTTCTGGGTTTCAGCGTAGGACAACAGTTCCGGCATGTTGTCCTTGATCACCTCGGTGAGATGGGTGGTGATTACCGTTGACGGGTCAACCACGGTGTAGCCGCGGAACAGCGCTTCCTCGCGGTTCGGTTCCTCGATCCACAGGGCCGGCAAGCCGAATGCCGGTTCGTTGGTCTTTTCGCCGGCAAGGGTGATGTCCTCGCCGCGCGGGTCCATGACAAGAAGCATGTTGGGTCTGAGGTCGCCGCCACCGGCCTCGATCTCCTTGACCCTGATCAGGTAGGAGTTGGCCGGCAACTGCATGTTGTCCTGGATGCGCACGCTCGGCATGACGAAACCCATGTCGGAGGCCAACTGGCGGCGCACGGCCTTGATCTGGTCGGTCAGTTTTTGCCCTTCTTTCGGGTTGTTGATCAAGGCCAGCAAGCCATAGCCGAGTTCCAAGCGCAGAATGTCAATGCGCAAGGCCGTTGAGATGGGCTCTTCGGCGACCTTGGCCGGTTCGCCGACTTCCTCTTCGTCGCGCAGCCGCTTTTCCTCGACCAGCCGTGCTTGACCCCTCTGCACATACCAGGCAATACCCCCCGTGATGACCGCCAGTGAGAAAAAGGGGATCATCGGAATGCCCGGCAGGAGCGACAGAGAGGCAAGCAGGAAGGAAACCAAGCCCATGGCCTTGGGCTGACCGCCAAGCTGTGAGAACAGCGCCTTATCCGTTGCTCCTTCGACGCCGGCCTTGGTGACCATCAAGCCGGCCGATGTGGAGACGACGAGGGCCGGAATCTGCGTCACCAAGCCATCGCCCACCGTCAACCGGGTATAAGTGTCCGCCGCCTGGGCAAAAGTCAGATCCATTTGGGCGACGCCGATGATCATGCCGGCGACGATGTTGATGAAGGTGATCAAAAGACCGGCAACGGCGTCGCCGCGGACGAACTTCGAGGCACCATCCATGGCCCCGAAAAAGGTGCTTTCGTCCTCGAGCTCCTTGCGCCGCGCCCGCGCCTCGCTCTCATCGATCAGGCCGGTCGAGAGATCGGCGTCGATGGCCATCTGCTTGCCGGGCATGGCGTCCAGGGTAAAGCGGGCGGAGACTTCGGCGATGCGCCCCGAACCCTTGGTGATGACGATGAAGTTGACGATGACCAGGATGGCGAAAACGATAATGCCGATGACGAAATTGCCGCCCATGACGAAGCCGCCGAAAGCCTGGATCACCTTGCCGGCGGCCTGGGTCCCTTCGTGGCCATGGGCGAGGATCAGCCGGGTCGATGCCATGTTCAGAGCCAGCCGGACCATGGTGGCGAGCAACAGAATCGTCGGATAACTGTTGAATTGAAGCGGTTTCACGACGAACAACGAGGTCATCAGGATGAGAACCGCGAAGGTGATCGAAAAGGCCAGGCTGACGTCCATCAGCCAGGTCGGCAAGGGCAAGATCAAAACCACCAGAATGGCGACGACACCGAGAGCCAGGGCGATATCGCCACGGCCGCTCAGGAACTTCAGGACTTTGCTGAAGTCCGCGTCGGCTTCCGTTGTCGATGTCGCTTCGGGTGTTGCTTCGGCCATGTCCGCTTATCGACCTTGAAGGTTCATTTCAATGCCGCCGGGCGTTCGGATTTACCGGCTTGGGGTACCGCAAACCCATCCTCGTGATATTGTTTCAACTTGTTGCGGAGGGTGCGGATGGAAATGCCGAGGATGTTGGCGGCATGGGTCCTGTTGCCCAAGCAATGAAGCAAGGTATCGATGATCAGGTTCCTTTCCACCTCGGCGACGGTGCTTCCGACAAGACCGGATGCGCTCTCCGTGGTGGAGGCGTTTTCTTCCGGCCCGCCGCCTCCGGCGGCCACCCCGCCGGTGGCGAGGAAGCCCGTGAGAGAAATGGCCGCGGCGTCGATTTTCTCGCCGCTGGCCATGAGGACGGCACGGTGAATGGCGTTCTCAAGCTCGCGCACATTGCCGGGCCAGGGATGCCTGGCGAGCATTTTCTTGGCCTCGGCCGAAAGTGGCAACGGTTCCACGCCGTTGGCCTTGGCGTATTTCTTGACAAAATGTTCCGCCAGGATACCGATATCCTCGGGCCTTTCGCGAAGCGACGGCATATGTAGAGAAATCACATTGAGGCGGAAGAAAAGGTCCTCCCGGAAATTGCCGTTCGCCACTTCCTGTTCCATGTTTCTGTTCGACGTGGCGATGATCCGCACATTCACCTTAATCGGCTTGTTTCCGCCGAGCCGGTCGATTTCCCGTTCCTGGATGACGCGCAACAGCTTCGCCTGCAGCCGAGGATCCATCTCACTGATCTCATCGAGGAGCAGCGTACCGCCGCTGGCTTCCTCGAACTTGCCGATGCGCCGCCCTACGGCGCCCGTAAAGGCGCCCTTTTCGTAACCGAAAAGCTCGGATTCGAGGAGATTCTCGGGGATCGCCGCGCAGTTGATGGCAACGAAACGTTTTTGCGCCCGCCGACTTTTCCCGTGCAGGTAACGGGCCATCAGTTCCTTACCGGTTCCCGAATCCCCGGTGACTATGATGCTGGCGTCGCTAGAGGCCACGTGCTCGGCCAATTTGAACAACTCGTTCATGCCGGCGTCCTTGAAAACGATTGCCGAACTTTCCTCGCTGACGGCGGCCAGAACGGCGGCAATGAGATCGGGGTCGGGCGGCAGCGGCACGTACTCCATGGCGCCGGCCTTGATCGCCCGGACGGCGGTTTGGGTGTCGTTGCCGATGCCCACGGCAACCACGGGGACGGTGATGCGCTCGGAATTCAAGCTCTGGACCAGCATTCCGATATCGAGGGTGGCGTCGGCCATCACCAAATCGACGCCGCTTCCCGAACGCAACGTCTTGAGACCGGCTTCGATATCGTCCGCTTGCAGCACCTTGGCGCCACGCGAGATGGCGATCCGGGAAGCGCCGCCGATCTGACCCGCCAAGGTGCCGATGATGAGCAATTGCATGATCCGACTTTCCCTAGTCGAAATACTGGACGCGTTTTGATGGCGGCAGGACGCTGTTGAGCAGCATCTCGAGCCGGCGCGGGTTTTCCTGCCTGCCAATCGAGGCCGCGCCCATCAAGTAGACATTGCTGATCATGGCCTCTTCGGCCGAGTTGCGTTCAAGTTTCGCGGCCAGGAGCGAAAAGACCATGTTGGCGAGGACGGCGCCGTAAAAGGTGGTGAGAAGCGCCACCGCCATGGAAGGCCCGATGGTCGAGGGGTCATTCAGATCGCCTAGCATCTGGACCAGACCGATGAGAGTCCCGATCAGACCCATGGCGGGGGCAAACTCGGCCGCCTTGCGAAGCACGCCGGTGCTTTTTACGTGACGCTGAATCGTGGCGTTCATGTCGCGGCGCATGATGACCTCCACTTCCTCGCCTGGGGTGCCGTCGACAACCATGGACATGCCTTTGTGCAGGAAGGGCTCGCCTTGCATGGGCTCGAGCACGCCTTGCAGGGCCAGAACCCCCTGCTTGCGCGCCATTTCGGCCACCTGCAGAACCTGGATTGCCGCTTCGGAAGGATCGCGGGCGCTGTAAAAAACCGTCTTCATGACCACCCTGAAGGTGTGAAGCACCTCCGGTATGGAATAACAAATGGTGGTGATGGCCAGAGTGCCGCCAATGACGATCAACACCGATGGCGGATTGATGAACGATTCCGGCGAGCCGCCAAGGACAATCGCTGATATCACCAAACCGAAACCGCTGATAAGGCCGAGAACCGTCGCAAAATCCATGGAAGACTTGGCCGCGGTGACCTGGAACCCTGGTTCGCTGTCGGCCATCGGGTCCGCCTTTATAGCTCGGTCTTGATGATTTCGGTCATCGTCACGCCGAGGCGGTCTTCGACGACAACCACCTCGCCACGCGCGACCAAACGGTTGTTGACATAGATGTCGATGGCTTCGCCGATCTTTCGGTCCAGCTCGACAACGGCGCCGCGGCCGAGCTTGAGAAGTTGGCTCACCTGCATGGTGCTCTTGCCGAGGATGGCGGAAACCTGAACAGGGATATCGTAGACCGCCTCCAGGTCTTGCGCGCTACGGGGCAGGTCGGCGACGCCGGAGGTTGGCGAAGGCTCCGGGGACGGCGCCTCGGCGCGGCCGGTTTCACCGGTTCCGGGTTCTTCGTCCTCGCCAATTTCCGAAGGTTTGAAACTCTTCTCTTCAGCCATGGCCCATTCCTAAAAATTAACCGTCCCCAGGGGAGGAAACGGCCTGTTCCTTGTCGGCGTTGGTTCCCTCGCCGGCCGCTGTCTCTTCGGCGCCGTCATCTTTGCCCGATGGTGCCGGCATGTCCGCTTCGGCGGTTTCATCTTCGCCGATGGCGGCGTTTTCCCCACCGTCGCCGGGAGGGGCGGCTTGCCCGCTTTCAGGGCCTTGATTGGCATCGCCCGTGCCGGCCGCATTTTCAGGCTGTTCGATATTCGCAATATCACTATCCTCGGCGTTGGCCCCGTCCAAGGTTTCCTGGCTTTGCTCCGGGGGCGGTTCGCGGCTTTCCACGCCGTTCGCCATATCCCCATCCCCGGCATTGGCCCCGTCCAAGGTTTCCCGGCTTTGCTCCGGGGGCGGTTCGCGGCTTTCCACGCCGTTCGCCATATCCCCATCCCCGGCGTTGGTCCCGTCCAAGGCTTCCTGGCTTTGCTCCGGGGGCGGTTCACGGCTTTCCACGCCGATGGATTGCAAGCCTTCGCCGGCGACGCTTTCGCTGTCCCCGGCGGCGCCGTCGGTGACGGTAACGCTGGAGCCGAGGTTGCGCTCGATGATCTCGTCGATTTCCCGCATCTTGGCGGCGAGATTACGCTCGCCGCCGCCGTTGCGCCATTCCATCCGGCAATCGCCCACGGGGATGCCGTCATCCGCCATGAGCTTGATTTGCCCCGCGTATTCCTTGCCAGCAATCAAGGCGTCGATCCTTTTGGCCAACGGGCCGTATATTCGCGGATTGACGCGCATCACCACATGGGGTTCCTTTATGACCTTTTCCAAGGCCATTTCGGCGAACCTTTCCACCTCGCCAAGAGCATTGCGCTGATTGAGGTCGGGGAGAACCTTGCGGGCCACGACGACAGCCACGGCGGTGGCGTCGCGGGCAGTGGCGGAATTGCTCTCATTCTGGATCCGGAAGAGTTTGGTATATTGCCCTTCCATCTTTTTCAACAGCTCCATGATTTGGTGTTCCGTGGCGTTCGCGGCCTCGGCAATGCCTTCTTTCTTGCCGGCGGCAAATCCTTCCTCGCGTGCCGCGTTCACTTCCTCTTCGCTGTAGGTGGGAGGAGCTTCCTCTTCCGGTTGGCTTTCCTCGACTTCGGGGGCCTTTTCTTCTTCCTGCTTTTCGGGCCTGTCAAAGGGTGTGTCAAAGGGTGTGTCAAAAAGAAACTTCTTCAACGCCGGCATGTTCGTGGCTTCCATTCAGCAGGTTAGCGTTTTACCGGCGGAACCGGCGGCGCGAGATCGTTATCAGGCCTGCTCGACCGGCGGCGATTCCGCCTCGGTACAACGCCAGGGCATCAGTAAACCAGTTCGTCCTCTTCGCCGCCGCCGGAGATGACGATTTCGCCGGCGTCGGCGAGGGCTTTGGCGGCGGAGACGATGACGGCTTGGGCATCGTCCACATCTTTTAAACGAACCGCGCCCATGGCCTCCATATCTTCCTTCATCATCTTGCCGGCACGCTCGGACATGTTCTTGAAGAACAGATTCTTGACTTCGTCCGAGGCTCCCTTCAGGGCCAAGGCAAGCTGATCTTTTTCAGCCTGCCGCAAAAGCCTTTGGACGCCGCCGGCATCAAGGCGCGACAGATCGTCGAAGGTGAACATCAAGGCCTTGATGCGTTCGGCCGATTCCCGGTTACGCTCTTCGAGGCTTGTCAAGAACCGGCTTTCCGTGTTGCGGTCCAAATTGTTGAAAATATCGGCCATCAATTCATGGGAATCCCGGCGGGCTGTCCGCGCCAGGTTGGTCATGAACTCCGTCCTCAACGTTTTTTCAACGTGATCGAGAATATCTTTTTGCACGGATTCCATGCGCAGCATGCGCATGATCACTTCCAGGGAAAAGTTCTCGGGGAGAATGGCCAGAACCCTTGCCGCATGATCCGGCTTGACCTTCGACAAGACGACGGCGACCGTCTGCGGATACTCGTTTTTCAGGTAATTGGCGAGGACGGCTTCATTGACGTTGCCCAGTTTGTCCCACATGGTGCGCCCCGCCGGCCCCCGGATTTCCTCCATGATCTGAGAGACCCGGTCCTCGGGCAGGGTCGAGAAGAGCAAGCGTTCGGTGCTGTCGAAGCTGCCGACCAGGGAACCGGCGGAGGAAAGCTGATCGGCGAATTCCACGAACAGCCGCTCGACGACGGTGGAGCCGATGCCGCCGAGTTGCGACATGGTCTGGGAAAGGTCCCTGATTTCCTCGTCGTCCATCATTTCGAAAAGTTTGGAGGAATGTTCCTGGCCCAGGGCGAGCATGAAAATAGATGCTTTTTGCGGGCCTGTCAGGTTGCGGTATTCGTCTTTGACTTTGGCCATGGTTCGGTCCTCCTAACTTTCCTGATACATCCAAGTGCGGACGATTGCCAACGCTTCCGCCGGATGCTTTTCGACGATTTCACCCACTCTCTTCACCGATGAAGCCTTGACCCGGCCCTCGATCCGTTCGATGTCGATCATTTCCTCGAACTTTTCCATCTCGGCTTCCGGTATCTCGCCCGGCGCCCCGGGCGCCGCCAAGGCCGGGGCCGCTCCCTCGGCCAACAACCGCGCTTCCGCTCCCAAAGCGCCGAGACCTGACGGAATGGCCTCGAAGGCGCGGCTGACCAGCGGCCGCACCACCAATAGAATGACCAGAATGGCGACAATGCTCAAGACCAGGATTTCGGCCATGCGCAACATGTCGTTTTTGTCGAGGCCGAAGAACAGCTCCAATGCCTCGTCAAGCTCCATATCCTGCGCCTCGAATCTCATGTTGATGATGTCGACTGAATCGCCCCGATCTCCGTCGAATCCGATGGCAGCGCGCACCAGGGTGCCGAAGAACTGCATATCTTTCTTGCTACGATCTTCATAGGTCGTTTCGCCCTCCTCGCTGGTACTCAGGATGCCGTCCACCAGCACGGCCACCGAAAGCCGCTTGACGATTCCCGCGTCCCGTACGTGACTGATGACTTTCTTGGAGATTTCGTAATTGACGGTTTCTTCCGTGCGGTTTTCCGAGGTGGATGAGCTGGCGCCTCCCTCGCCGCCGCCAAGGTTGGCGTCGGGCAGGTTGGTGGCGACGCTGACCGGCTGGTTGGCCTCGGCATCCCGGCTTTGGGATTGCTCCTCGACGGACTGGGTGGAACGGACCACCTGGCCGTCGGGGCTGAACGTCTCCTCATTGGTGCTGATGAGGTCGAAGTCCATATCGGCCGTCACTTCCGCCCGCACCTTTCCGAAGCCGACCGTTTTTTCAAGCAGTGCCTCGATGGTGCGGGCGAGACGGTTTTCGAACGCCCGCCGCCTTTCCTCGCTTTTGGCGGCCATCGCGGCGGGGCTGTCTTTATCCTCGAAACCGCGGGCGAGCAGAGAGCCCTTGTCGTCGACGATGGAAATGCGGCTGGGAATCAACCCCGGCACGGCGGCGGCGACCAAGTGCTGGACCGCCGAAACCTGTTCATTGCTGAGCCGGGTCGCGCCCCGCATTTTGACGAGGATGGAGGCGCGGGGTTGCTGTTTTTCGCGGCTGAACAACTCGCGCCGGGGCAACACCAAGTGAACGCGGGCCGCCCGCACGCTCTCGATCGTTTTGATGGAGCGGACCAGTTCACCCTCGAGGGCGCGGATCAGGCTGATGTTCTGAAGGAAGTTGGTTGTGCCCAGGGCATCGGCGTCATCGAAGATCTCATAGCCAATGGACCCGCCGCTGAGGCCTTGCTCGGCCATGGTCAAACGCAACTGGGCGACCTTGTCGCTGGGGACGAAAACCTGGCTGCCGTTGGCACGCAGTTCATAGGCGGTGTTGGAGCTTTCGAGCTGGCCGACGATGCGGGCCGAATCCGAGGAGTCGAGTTCGCCGAAAAGAAGCTCCATCTGGGGCGTTGTCAGCCGGGTGGTGAGAAAAATGAAAAACCCGATCAGGCCCAAAATCACGGCGCCCATAACGGCCAACCGCATTGGGCCAAGACTACGCAATGCTTGTAGGAAGGTTTCCACGGTTTATCCCTCGTCCAGAACCTGGGAGGCCGTCGCGTCAACCGTCGTCACGACCCCTTTTATTTTGCTTTGATGCTAGGAAAGGATCGTGAAGAACAGGTTAACAATGCGGCAAATTTTGCCTAGTGTGCCGGGCGTTCAAATTAAATTCGGTGACATTAAATTCGGTGACAGCATACTTATTTCCAAGATCGGAGATTCCGCGACTTCCATGCCCGACGGTTGGAATTAAGTATGCTGTCACCGAATTTAATTTGAAAGCCACCCGTCGTTGACTCTGAATCATTAGGTGGGTGAAATTGGCGGCGGGCACAAGGGCTGGCGCGCAATTCCTCGAAGCCTTGTTCGTCAACGGGCGCAAGCGACAGGTGACGTCCTTGAACCGCAAACAAAAGCGCCGGCAGGCGAAACGGAAAAAACAAAACCACCCGGCCCCGCCGACTCCGCCGCCGCCGGCCACGGCTGTCGGCGAGAAGCTCGCCGCCGCCAAACGTCTGCGCCGGGCCGGACGGTTGCGAGAGGCGCTGGCGCAAGGACGGGAAATCCTTGACGCCGATCCCAAGCAGGCGGAAACCCTGCATTTTCTTGGCTCGCTTTCCATGGAAGTGAATAATTTCGAAACGGCCGCCAACCTGATCGGCAAGGCCATCGCCGTTGATTCCGGATGCGCCGGCTATTATCGGGACCTGGGGACCGCCCTTATTAACCCGCATTGCCCAGATGACCCTGTAATTTGACGACAGCGCACCCGGATTATGGTATAAGAATCATTATGTTATAGACAGACTTGGGGTGTTGATATGGCTCACCCGATGGGTG